>DWXL01000115.1 GCA_019119235.1 Candidatus Blautia excrementigallinarum
GAAAGGGGGAAAGAGATTATGGAACGGTTGATCTTTCATGTGGACGTAAACAGCGCCTTTCTTTCCTGGGAAGCGGCAAAAAGAGTGAAACAGGGCCTTCCCGATCTCCGGGAGATCCCTTCCTGTGTGGGCGGAGATCCGAAGAAGCGTACCGGAATTGTGGTTGCGAAGTCGATCCCCGCGAAGAAATACGGCGTGAAGACAGGGGAACCGGTGGCCATGGCGCTGCGCAAATGTCCGGAGCTTGTCTGTGTGCCGTCGGATTTTGAACTTTATGTCAGATGTTCCAGGTCTTTTAAAGAAATCTGCGCATCCTACGCGCCGGCCATGGAATCTTTTTCCATAGACGAGGTGTTTCTGGATATGAGCGGGACGAGGCTGATCTACCCGGATCCCGTCGCCACAGCCTGTGAGATAAAGGACAGGATCCGGCGGGAACTGGGTTTCACAGTGAATATCGGCATATCGGTCAATAAACTGCTGGCAAAAATGGCCTCGGATTTTGAGAAGCCGGACAGAGTGCACACCCTGTTTCCGGAGGAGATCCCTGAGAAGATGTGGCCCCTCCCGGTACGGGATCTTCTGTCCCTGGGAGCTGCCTCCGAGAAGAAACTGATACAATCCGGCATCAGGACGATCGGAGAGCTGGCGCACAAGGAGGAAAGAGAGATCCAGAGACTTCTGGGAGAAAAGGCGGGACACCACCTGTGGAGATACGCCAACGGGATCGATGATTCTCCGGTAAAGGCGCAGAGAGACGAGGCAAAGGGCTTCAGTGTGGAGACTACTGTTGAGGAGGATATTGTGACGGAAGAACAGGCGCAGCCCATCCTTCTCAGCCAGTGTGACGTGGTTGCCGCGAGAATGCGGCGGGAAGGCAAGAAGTGTACCTGCGTGGCGGTTACCTGGCGTACGCTGGATTTCAAAAACAGATCCCACCAGTGCAGCCTTGGGAACGCTACAGATGTGACAGATGAAATTTACCGTCACGTGCGGAAACTGTTTCATGAATCCTGGAATGGACAGCCCCTCCGGCTGATCGGAGTGGCCCTCACCGGTCTTACGGAAGAGGAATATACCCAGATGTCGCTTTTTGAAGACACAGAAGCCAGAGAGCGCAGGAAAAAAATGGACGAGGCTCTTGATACTATCCGCCGGAAATACGGAAACGACAAGATCACAAGGGCCAGCATCATGAATATGTCTTCCAGGATCGGAAGGAAGGCAAAAGCACAGATGAACGACGAAGGGGAATGAGCTCCTTCGGTATCAGAAAAAGGAGGATTTTACAATGCACAGAAAATTATTCACAGGTTTGATGACAGCGGTTATCCAGTCTGGATGATCAAACCGCCCCGACTTATCTGGAACAGCTCGGATATGAGTATCAGGAAGGGGATACGGTTGAGTGGACGTATCAGATCGATCAGGATATAGATGCCTTTGCATCCTCATCGGCGGTTCTCATTCAGGAAGACGGGACAGAGACCGACATTTTTGAGAGTCATCTGAACACAGAGCCGGAAGAGTATGTTTTCTCCCCGGAGATTCTGGAGAGACTGGATAATGAGGATTCCCGCACGGTCACGGTGATCTCTGATCCCGGAACGGAAAATGAAAAAACTGTCAGCGAAACCGTAGGCAAAGGATGCGCCGTATCTTTCTATGTAGAAGGCATCACGCTGTACAAAGATGAAGACTGTACCGAAGTATCAGAAGACGCGGCTGACCTGGAAAGTGATCTCACCTTATATGTCCGCACAGAAGAATAGAAGAAATGATTTTCTATTGACAAATCTTCCAGGATCTTATATTATGATGATATCAAATTGATATCATTACATATGAGGCACAAGGAGGAGAGAGTAATGGAAAAAATCAATTTCACAGAGGAGAGAAGGCTGAAAGCCGCTCCGGGAATGCTGATGCTGTTTGTATCTCTGATCGTCACCCTTTTGGGAATTCCGGCATATATCGCCGGGTTTGCCTACAGCGGACCGTCAGAGGGAGCTGTTCTGGCGGCGGGGATTATCGCGGGCATTATCCTGAACTGCGTGGGAATCATCATGCTCTGCGGTTTAAAGATCCTGCATCCCAATGAAGCGCTTGTACTTACCCTGTTCGGAAATTACTACGGGACACTGTACGACGCGGGCTTCTACTGGGTAAATCCTTTCTGCACGGCGATCAATCCCTCCGTAAAAAGCAATGAAGCGGCGGAACAGGCGGCACCGGCGAAGAGCAGTTCCATTAATATCAATATGAACTTAAGCCAGGCGGTGGGGTCCAAAAAGGTATCCCTGAAAACCATGACTCTGGACAATAAGCGCCAGAAGGTAAACGACGCCCAGGGAAATCCGGTGGAGATCGGAACGATTGTGATCTGGAAAGTGAAAAACGCCACCAGGGCGGTCCTGAACGTGGAGAATTACACGGAATTCCTGTCTATTCAGTGCGACGCGATCACCAGAAACGCGGCGAGAGATTATCCCTATGATACCAGTGAGGAATCCGATGAGAAAACACTGCGTGGCAGCAGTCAGGAGATCGCGGACCTTATGCAGGCGGAACTTCAGAACAAGGTAACAGAGGCAGGTCTTGAGATCCTGGACGTAAGGATCACACATCTCGCCTACGCGCCGGAGATCGCGTCTGCAATGCTTCAGAGACAGCAGGCGGCGGCAGTGATCGACGCCCGTCAGAAAATCGTGGAAGGCGCGGTAAGCATGGTGGAAATGGCGCTGAAACAGCTCAGCGAAAATCAGATCGTGGAGCTGGACGAAGAGCGCAAAGCCGCCATGGTAAGCAATCTTTTGGTAGTACTGTGCGGAAATAAAGACGCGCAGCCTGTTGTAAACAGCGGTTCCATTTATTAATTACGAGTTAAAAAGGAGGCAGAACAGTGGCGGATACGAAAGCAAAAGAAAAAGCAAAAAAGCAGATTCCGCTGAGAGTTTCTGCCTCTCTTTACGCAGACCTGGCACAGTGGGCGGAAGAGGATTTCCGTTCCATTAACGGGCAGATCGAATATCTCCTGACGGAATGTGTGCGGCGCCGCAAGAAGACCGCAAAAGACAAAACAGACTGACGGCTCCCGGACTGGAAGTCCGGCGCGAGGATAAAACGAGGTATATGATGCAGTTTACCATCGAACACTTATCAAAAAAATTTGAGAAGAAAGAAGTTCTCCGGGACGTGAGTTTTACCTTTGAAAGCGGCAAAATTTACGGCCTTCTGGGTCGCAACGGCGCCGGCAAGACGACAATGTTCAACTGTCTGAACCGCGACATACCTGCGGATGGAGGGCGTTTTTACCTGGAAGAAAACGGACAGGAAAGGGAAGTAGAAGCCGGGGATGTAGGTTATGTGCTTTCCACGCCTGTGGTGCCTGAATTTCTTACAGGAAGAGAATTTCTGAAATTTTTCCTGGATATTAACGGGAAAAGTATCCGGGAAAAGAAAACCATTGATGAATATTTCGACTATATCAGCATCGATCCGGAAGACCGGGACAAGCTCATGAAAGATTATTCTCACGGTATGAAGAACAAGATGCAGATGCTTGTGAACATTATCGCGAAGCCGAATATTCTGCTTCTGGACGAGCCGCTCACCTCTCTGGACGTGGTGGTGGCGGAGGAGATGAAACAGCTTCTCCGTTCCCTGAAAGAAGAGAGAATCACCATTTTCTCCACACACATCATGGATCTGGCGCTGGATCTCTGTGACGAGATCGTTCTTCTGAATCACGGAGAACTGGAGCGTGTGGATAAAGCGGATCTCTACAGCCATGAGTTTAAGGAGAAGAT
>DWXL01000116.1 GCA_019119235.1 Candidatus Blautia excrementigallinarum
AAGATAGATCTTCATCCCGCCGCCCGTTTTATCGGCACCATGAATTATGGGTACGCAGGGACGAAGGAACTGAACGAGGCGCTGGTTTCCAGATTTATGGTGATCGATATGCCCGCCCAGACGGAAGAATCCCTGGGATTCATTTTCAGGCATATGTTTCCCCGGGCCAGAAAAGAGGCGGTGGAGCAGTTTGCCGGCGTGTTCCTGGATCTTCAACTGAAGGCGCTGAACAGCGAGATATCCACAAAAGCCCTGGATCTCAGAGGGCTTCTGGGAGCCATGAAGATCGTGGAAGCGGGACTTTCCCCAAGGAAAGCCGTTCAGATGGGCGTAGTGAACAAGACTTTTGATATCTTTGAGAAAGAGATCGTGGAAGATGCGGTCCGCACCAGGATACCTGAGGAATGGACCAGAGAGGATGTTTATGAATAAAAATGCCGCGCCGGATCCGGACGACAGCCGGATCGAGCTGGAAAACAGAATAAAGAACCTGCTCTGGACAGTCAGCGGCGATTACGGGCTGGAGATGAAGCCGGACACGGCTCTTTTTCTCCGGTCTGAGGATATTGCCCTCTATGACGGGATCAAACAGGGGGCTTTTGCGAGATATTTTGATAAAGACCTCATGGGACTTTATCTTGTAAAAAAGATTTTTCTTCAGGCGGACGAGGGACAGCTTACGTCCCTTGCGCAGCTCTGTATCGAGGAGGCCATCGGAGAAAAAATATGCGGAGAACGGCCGGGTGTGGAAAGCATCCGGCGTCGTGCTTTTGAGGATATCCTGGATCAGGAGTTTGAAGAGCTGCCTTCCCCGGACGACATTCCGGGAAGGCTCAAAATTGCCGTTCTGAGAAACCGTCTGGAAAACGGGGACTATCTGGTGGATAAGAAGCTGCGGTTTTATCTGGACCAGGTTCTCGCCTGCTCCGGGGCGGAGGATACCATGGAGCTGATCCGGTCCGTGGACAGGCTTTATAATTCCGCCGTGGATCCTTCTTTTGAAAAACGCCACGGTCCTCTGGAAAAAGTGATGGCCGTTACGCTGGAGGAACTTCTGGAGTATTCCTGGGAGGATTATCTTTCAGAAGAAATGTACGAGGAAGCCCTGGAGAGTTATGTGAAACAGCTTACCAGCCAGATGACCAGTCTGGAGGACAGCTCCGTGACGGAAGAAATGGAGGAAAAAAAGCAGAAAAAGCGCAGCATCACTGTGCTTACTCCCGAGGAGCTGGAGAAAGCCTACACCTATGTGGAACTGAATTACGGGAAGACCTATCTCACAGAGGCGGAGGAAAAAAGGATCAATTACCAGATGTGCCGGGGAATACACGGGGACTGCAGCCTTTATTTCACCGAGGGGATCCTGAAAAACCCGGTAAAGAGAAACTATCAGTACGAATATGCGAAAAGGCTGAGAAACAAGAATGTGTGGCTGTTTCATGACAAGCACAGGATCGTCAAGAGTAATATCGCCGCGCTGACAGACACGCTCCGGAAATCTCTTGTTCTGAGAAGGGAGCCGCAGACGGTCCTCTCCGACAGGGGAAGTATCGTTCCCGCAAGGCTGTGGAGGATTGGCCGCAGCAGCGAGGCGAGAGTGTTCGAGCGCGAGCTGAAAAGCGACGTCTCTGATTTCGTCGTGGATGTTCTGATCGACGCCAGCGGTTCCCAGATGAGCCGCCAGGGGGAGGTGGCGCTGCAGGCGTATATCATAAGCGAGGCGCTGAGCAATACGGACATTCCCCACAGAGTCATGAGTTTCTGTACATTCTGGGATTATACCATCCTCCACCGGTTCCGGGAGTATGACGATCCAAGGTCGGCAAACGACAACATTTTCGACTATGTGACCTCATCCAACAACAGGGACGGACTGGCGGTGAAGACGGTGGGACAGAGCCTCCTTCAGAGAGAAGAGGAAAAGAAGATACTGATCATTTTAAGCGACGGCCGTCCCTATGATGTGATCGTCAACCGGCCGAAAGCGAAGAACCCCAGCCCCTACCAGGGCAAAACAGCCATTGCCGACACGGCGGCGGAAGTGCGGCGGCTGCGGAATCTGGACGTCAGTGTTCTGGGAGTGTTCGCGGGCGAAGAGAAGGACCTTGCCGCTGAGAAAAAAATCTTCGGAAAAGATTTCGCCTATATACGCGATATACGGAATTTTTCGGGAGTCGTGGGAAGATATCTGGTGAAACAGCTTGAGTCTGACAGCTGAGACGGCGGAGATGACAGACAGTATTGCGTTTTTGTACATAACACTGAAATATTCCTTGCAAACGGCAGGTAATATGGTTATAATGATACATGGTCTTAAAATTTTTACAAGGAGAGGAAAGCAATGAACGACAACAAAGACTTCAAACCGTATATTCCGGCTGAGAAGATTACCCCGGAATTCACGGCGACGTCCATAATTATGGGTCTGATCCTCGCTGTCGTATTCGGCGCGGCCAACGCTTATCTTGGCCTTCGTGTCGGTATGACGATATCTGCCTCCATTCCGTCGGCAGTTATTTCCATGGGTGTCATTCGCGTAATTATGAAGAAGAACTCCATTCTGGAGAGCAACATGGTTCAGACCATCGGATCCGCGGGAGAATCTCTCGCAGCCGGCGCGATCTTTACCATGCCGGCCCTTTTTTTATGGGCAGAAGAGGGACTGTGCGACAAGCCGGGCCTTGTGGAGATCACACTGATCGCGCTCTGCGGCGGAATTCTCGGTGTGCTCTTTATGGTGCCTCTGCGTAACGCGCTGATCGTAAAAGAACACGCCACACTGTCCTATCCCGAAGGAACCGCATGCGCGGACGTACTTCTGGCAGGAGAAGAGGGAGGCTCCAACGCAGCTACCGTATTCTCCGGTATGGGAATCGCGGCAATTTTCAAATTTGTAGTAGACGGACTGAAAGTAGTGCCCGCAGATGTTGCGGCGGCATTCAAATCCTTCAAAGGCGAGATCGGTATGGAAGTTTATCCGGCCCTTCTCGGCGTTGGATATATCGTAGGACCGAAGATCGCATCCTTCATGTTCGTAGGTTCTCTGATCGGCTGGATGGTGATCGTTCCTCTGATCTGTCTGTTCGGACCGGATACCTGGCTGTATCCCGCAGACCAGGGCGTGACAATCGCCCAGCTCTATGCTGACGGCGGCGCGTCTGCCATCTGGACAAAGTATGTAAAATACATCGGCGCGGGAGCTATCGCCACAGGCGGTATCATCTCCCTGATCAAATCCCTTCCGCTGATCGTAAAGACCTTCCGTGACTCCATGAGAGACATGAAGGGCGGTACAACCAAAGGAACCCTGAGAACAGAGCAGGATATCTCTATGGCTACTATCCTTATCGGAATCGTTGCCATGGTATTTATTATCTGGATCGTTCCGGCTATCCCCGTAAATCTTCTGGGAGCAGCCCTGATCGTAGTATTCGGTTTCTTCTT
>DWXL01000117.1 GCA_019119235.1 Candidatus Blautia excrementigallinarum
TATTATGAAGGGCAGGGACTGGTAATGCTGGAGGCGGATACTCTGGGCGTGCCGGTGATGGCCTGCGACGTAAGCGGCCCTCATGGATTCCTTACGGAACATGGAGGAACTCTTCTGGAAAATTCCGAGGAAGGGATACTGAAGGGAATGAGGCTTTTTGCGGAAGGAAAAGTCCGGACGCTTTGCCTGGATTATGAGAAAATGAACCGGGAGTCTGCGCAGATGGTGGAAGATATGATCGCCGAGATGCTGGACTGTACAGAGGAAACAGAGATTCAGTAAGCAGACCGGGAAGGAGTTTATTATGACACAGCCGCTGGTATCAGTTGTTATGCCGGTATATAACGGCGCGGCTTATATAAAAAAAGCAGTTGATTCCGTATATGCCCAGGATGTTTCCCTGGAACTTCTGGTGATCGACGACTGCTCTACAGACAACACAAAAAAAATACTGGATTCTTACGGAGATAAAAGCGGTTTCCGTTATTTCAGGAACAACCGGAATCTTGGAGCGGCAGGTTCCCGCAATCTGGGCGTCCGGGAAGCAAAAGGGAAGTATATTGCTTTCCTTGACGCGGACGACTGGTGGGCGGAGGGAAAACTGAGAGAACAGCTGGAACTTCTCCGGCAGACAGGAAGCGTGCTTTGTTCCACCGGAAGAGAACTGATGAATCCCGACGGGACCTCTGTGGGAAAATATATTCCGGTGAAGGAGGCTGTTACCTACCGGGATCTGCTGGCGCACAACAGTATCAACTGCTCGTCGGTGCTGGTAAAGAGAGAGGCTGTTCTCAGATTCCCCATGGAGCATGACGACAGCCATGAGGATTATCTCACATGGCTGAAGATCCTGAAACATTACGGACCGGCGGCGGGGATAAACAAACCTTATCTCAAATACCGTCTCACGGAAAACAGCAAGTCGAGAAACAAGGGGAAATCGGCGGTCATGACATACCGGGTGTACCGCTATATGGGCTATAATATCCTGCAGAGCGCAGTATTTTTTGTTTCCTACGCCCTTCACGGCCTCTGGAAATATAAGTAAGGAAAGAAGAGAGACAGATGGGAAAAGTAAAAAATCTTCTGAAAGGGGAATTTCTCTCACATTTTGGAGGAATCCGTCCGGATCCTTTTGTGTGGGTGTTCTCTTCGACAGACAACAGCCATTACAATTACAATTCCAGATATCTTTTTGAATATGTGAAGGATCATGTACCGGAAGTGACGCCACTTTTTGTGATCAACGACCCGGAACTGAGACATAGGCTGTCGGAAGAATATGGCGGACAGTACTTTATTGAAACCGAAACGGCGGACGGAATGCGCCGCGCGCTGGGAGCGGGAGTCTGGTTCACCTCCGCGGGCCTTCCGGTGTACGCCACAGGACTTCGGAAGGGCAGGATGATCGTGAATCTCTGGCACGGCGTCCCGCTGAAAAAAATCGCTCTTCTGGATCCTAATCTGGGAAAGACAGCCCGTCTTTACTTTAAAAAGATTTTTTCTGATAATTATACCTGTATCCTTACCACGTCACGGGCCCTGGTGCCGCTGATGGCAGAAAGTTTTTCCGTTCCGGAGAGCAGGATCAAAGTCTGGGGACAGCCCAGGAACGACGGGATATTTGAAAAAAAGGACAGGCAGGAGATCCTGAAGAAAATATACGGAGAGCTTCCGGAATACAGGAAAACAGTATTGTATGCGCCCACCTTCCGCGATTACGGGGCGGTCAGACTGTTCCCTTTTGAGGATTTTGACAGAGAGCGTCTGGAGGATTTTCTGGAGGAACAGAAAATGATCCTTTTTATCCGGACCCATATTGCGGAAAAATCCGCGGCAGATTCTTATCTTGGAAAACGGATCCGGTTCCTGGGAGAAGAGCAGGCGGATGACGTCACGGGCATGCTTGATATTTTTGACTGCCTCATCACCGATTATTCCAGCATTTATATTGATTACCTGCTTACCGGCAATCCGATGATCTTTTTGCCCTATGACAGAGAACGGTATCTTGAGGGACGGGGAATGAATTTTGATTATGATGAAATGACGCCGGGACCGAAACCGGAGGACATGAAGAGTTTCCTGTCCTGCCTGGCTGCGCAAAATGATCCATACATGGAGGACAGGATCCGGGTAAACCGCATGTTTAACGAGGTCCGCAGACCATGCTGCGCGGACATATGCAGACGTATCCTGAAAAAAATCAGCTCCGGCAGAAAACAGTAACATATTGACCTGGCTAATAGAAGGAGAAAACCATGAAACTTCTGATCGTAGACGATGAAGAACTTACACGTACCGGCGTGATCTCTTCTGTGGACTGGAAAAGTATCGGGATCAGCGAAGTGATCCAGGCGGATGACGGAGTACATGGTCTGGACGCCGCCAGGCTGCATAGACCTGAAATCATTCTCTGTGACGTGCGTATGCCGAGGATGGATGGGATCGCTATGCTGGAAAGAATGGAAAAGTTCCTTCCGGATTCCGTGCCGATCTTCATGAGCGGTTATTCGGATAAAGAATATCTGAAAGCCGCCATCAAACTGAAAGCGGTGAACTATATTGAAAAGCCCCTGAGTCCATCGGAAATAAAAGAAGCGGTACTGGAAGCCCGGGATCTGTATATGCAGAAAATGCATTCCAGAAGAGGCGAGAACCTGAAATCCATGGAAACGGCTTCTCAGCTGGCTCTTCTTCTGACGACTCCTTACAGCGCTGACACCGGCCGTTCCATTGAAGAACTGTCCGGGGAACTTAAGCTTACCATGAATGCATCCACAGGTTTCGCTGCCTTTATCGTAAAAATGGATGATTCTGTTCAGCCCGGGGCGCCTTCTTTTGCAGAAATCTATGAGGAATTTACAGGATTTCTGAGACAGTATCACATGAACTGTATTTATACAGAAAAAAAGATGCAGTATCTTGTCTATTTCCTGTTCGGACAGACAGAGCTTTCCGCGCAGGGAATTAAAGCGGCCGGGGAATTTCTGAAAGACAGGTTTCAGTCTTTTGTAAGATTTTCCATGGCGGCAGGAGAAAATGTCATCGGGGTGGCGAAAGCCTATCAGACATATGCATCTGCCGTGATCCTGCTTCAGAACAGTTTTTTCTTTCCGGAAGACACGCTGATCACGGTGGAAGAAAAGGAAGAAGCTGTGTCAGAGGATCTGACCATGCCTTCTCCGGAAAAGGATTTTGCAGAGGCTCTCTTATTAGGCGACGGGAAAGCGGCGGAAGAGATCCTGGACAGTCTTTCAGGAGTATTTCTGGGAAACCGGAGATTTCTGCAGAATCCGGTCAAGGATCTTTACTACAGGCTTTTTCTCTGTCTGGAAGAGTCAAGACGGCATCAGAAAGTGGCCGGTTCAGAGAGAACGGACAGCATTGCGGAAACCATTGCCAGATGTTTTACTTTTCCGGAACTGCATCAGACCCTTGCGGATAAGACTGCGGCATATTTCAGGGATATGGCTGAATCGCAGCAGGAAAATCCGACGATTTTCCTGATCAAACAGTATATCAGCCAGAATTATATGAAAGAGACTCTGTCTGTAAAAGACATCAGCGCCCATGTATTTCTTTCGGCTTCTTATGTATGCACATTTTTTAAGAATGAAACAGGCCGCACGCTGAATCAGTACATAACGGAATACCGGATGGAAAAGGCAAAACAGCTTCTTCAGGATTCCCGCTATAAGATTGCCGACATATCCTCCAGGGTCGGTTACAGCGACGGCAATTATTTTGGCAAAAGCTTCAAGAAACACACCGGATTATCACCTTCAGAATACAGGGAGAAGAATTTACAATGAGCAGTCCTTTTCACAGACTCCGCCAGTCCTACGGCGACATGAGCCTGCAGTCAAAATTTACTATTGTGCTGATCCTTGCGGTAAGTATCCCTGTAATTATGATCGGAATCTTTTTTTACAGCAGGCTCTATGATATGGTGGTCTCCTATACGATCGGACAGGAACAGGACTCTTCCTCCAGAACGGCGCCGCTGATAGAGGAAAGGGTCCAGAATGTCCTGGACGCTTACCGGGAGATCACCGATATGTCTCTGTATCAGGATCTTTTTCACCAGCCGGTAAACGCGCCGTCTCAGGTGCTCCTCAGTAAAAAAGACGCGAGAGAGTTTTACAGTAAGGTCAGGGGGCTTATGGACAGCGGAACGATCACAGGCCTGCAGATCTATATGGATTTTCCCATGGACTCTATAGAACTTTTTCACGATGAATTGACCCGGGATTATTTTTCGCCTATGGATCAGGCAAAAGGAAGATACTGGTACGGGATCTTTCAGGGAACAGGTCAGTCGGAGCTCTTTTGTCCCGCGTTTTATCTGGGCAGCCGGGAAAGAGAAAAATTCGGTGATATGGCATATATCACATCTACTACTTTTTATTATCAGCAGAAAGCTTATCAGGCTTATGTGGCGGTATATTTCTCTTCGGACCAGTTCGACGAGATACTCAGGGATAATCTGACCCTGGCCGGGAGTGTTTCCTATATCATGAATGACAGAAACGCCATGGTTGCGTCCTCCAATGATTCTCTTGCCGGAATTTACTGGCTGGACTACGATACCATCGAGGATTCCTTTATGTCCTCCAATAACTTTATTGAGAGAAATATTCTGGATACAAAAGTATACGCCGGATTCTACAGTATCAAGCAGCCGGGATGGTTCATGGTGACAGTGCTTCCTTCAGAGCCGCTGATCAATCAAAGCAATTTTCTGATGCTGGAATATATGCTGATGTATCTCGGCATTCTTCTGTTTGCAACCGTGGCGGCGCACATGCTTTCTCATTCTATTACAAACCGTATATCTTCCGTTATCCACCAGATGAGCAAAGTGCGGGAAGGAACGCTTGCTCCCATGGACAGCCCGCAGTATCATGACGAAGTGGGCGATCTTATTGATACCTACAACTATATGACCAGAAAGATGGGGGATATGGTGGAGGATCAGTTAAAAGCGGCGGAAGAACTGAGAATTGCGGAATTTAATTCCCTGCAGGCACAGATCAATCCCCATTTTCTTTATAATACGATGGATATGATCAACTGGCTCGCCCAGCAGGGCCGGAACACAGAGGTCTCCAATGCTGTACAGAACCTTTCCAGGTTTTACAAGCTGACGCTCAGCCGGAAAGAGAGCATTTCCACGATCGGCAAGGAGGAGGAGCATGTTTCTATTTATCTCCAGCTCCAGAATATGCGTTTCCATGACAGCATTACCTTTGTTTCAGATATTCCCGATGAACTGACGGAATATCTGATCCCCAAGCTGACTCTGCAGCCGGTAATAGAGAATGCGGTCCTTCATGGGATACTGGAAAAGGAAAACAAATCCGGAACGATCGTTCTTACCGGCTGGATGGAAAATGATGATATCATTCTGCTGATCTCTGATGACGGCGTAGGTATTTCTCCGGAAAAACTTGGAACGATCCTTTCGGGAAAGGGAACCAGCAGTTCGGGAGGAACAAATATCGCGGTTTATAATACTCACAGACGTCTGCAGATCCTATACGGAACAGAATACGGACTTACCTATTCCAGCCGGCCGGGACAGGGCACAGAGGTACAGATTCGGATTCCGGCGCAAAAGGAATACAGGAGTCCTTACAGTTCCGGCTCGGAAGGATATGGGAGCAGGATGGCGCCTGCTCTGAGTATGGTTTCCGCAACTGCCGGCGAAGACGGCGGCAGATCGGTTACCCCGGAAAAGCTGCTGCGGTATGGACAGAAGATCACCCATAATCTGTATAAGATTGAAAATCTGCACCGGGCTTTCCGGGAGCTTCCGAAGGAAGACTGCCTTTATATTCTTTCTCATCAGGTCACGGAAGATTTTCCCGGACATACCCACAGTCATTTTGAACTGAATTATCTTTGCAGCGGCGCGCTGGTCAATGTGGTGGACGGAAACGAAGTTTATATGGCTCCGGGGGATCTTGTTTTTCTCAACAGAAAGGCCGTTCATGAACTGCGCTTTATCCGGAAAGACACGCTTCTGGTAAATTTCTGTCTGAAACCGGAAATATTTGAACGGACGCTGTCAGAGTTTTATCAGGATAAGAATTTCCTGGCGGAATTTTTCCATGAGCCTGAAGATGCTGGGAAAAATTACATATTTTTCTCGCTGGGACACAGCCTTCACGCTCAGTCTCTTTTGACGTCGATCATACAGGAGTATGCGGACGGAGGATTTCGCCAGACGTTTCAGCTGGGCTCCATGTTCGCGCTGCTCTTCGCCTATCTGGTGAACGCCAGGGAGTACAGTTATTACGGATGCGACGAATATACTCATCGGATTATTTCGTATATGAAAGAACACTGTCTGAAGGAGGATGCGGATGCGGTCGCGGAGCACTTTGGCTGTACGACTGTCCAGCTGGACGATCAGCTGAAAAAGCATACCGGAAGGAATATGGCGAGCTTTGTAAGGGAAGTCCGGCTGCAGGAGGCGCTTAAACTGCTGGCGGATCCAGATCTCAATATTTACCAGATCGCGGAGAACTGCGGCTTCGCCGGTGTGGAGGAATTTACCGCCCAGTTCAGGCAGAAGTTCCATATTTCACCTGTTGAATACAGGGAACAGTTTCTGTAGAATAAAAAAGAATATTTTACCCCGATTCAAAAAATATTCCCATTTTATTCAAAAGTGGCAGATGATACAATAAATATGAATTAAAAAGAAACTATCAAAGGGAGGAGAATAGAGCCGTGTCTGAATATGTTCTTGAGTTAAAAGGCATTACAAAGATCTTTCCGGGCGTAAAGGCGCTGAACAATGTGCAGTTTCAGCTGAAACCCGGTGAAGTGCATGCGCTGATGGGCGAGAACGGTGCCGGTAAATCCACGTTTATCAAGGTTATTACCGGCGTACATAAGGCAGAGGAAGGCGAGATGTTCTTAAACGGGCAGAAAGTAGACTTTAAGGGCCCGAAAGACGCCCAGGCGGCAGGTATCGCAGCAGTTTACCAGCATCCTACATCTTATCCTCATCTGACCGTTGCGGAGAATATTTTCATGGGTCATGAGATTGTTAAAAACAGAATGATCCAGTGGAAAACCATGAACGCCGAGGCGAACAAACTGCTTCAGCAGCTGGATGCGGATTTTGACGCAACCGCTGAGATGGGAACCTTAAGTGTTGCCCAGCAGCAGATGGTAGAGATCGCGAAAGCAATGTCCACCAATGCAAGGATCATCATCCTGGACGAGCCTACTGCAGCGCTGACGAAATCAGAATCAGAGAAACTCTATACACTTGTTGATAAATTAAGGGAAGAAGGCGTTTCCATTATCTTCATTTCCCATCGTTTTGAGGATATGTACCGTCTGGCTTCCCGCGTAACTGTTTTCCGTGATTCTCAGTATATCGGAACCTATGATGTGGACGGGATCACCAATGCGGATCTGATCAAGGCCATGGTAGGACGTGAGATCAATGACCTGTTCCCGAAGCCGGATGTGAAACCGGGCAAGGAGATGCTGAGAGTAGAGCATCTTTCGAGAACCGGTTATTTCAAGGATGTGTCCTTCAGCGTAAGAGCGGGAGAGATCATTGGTCTGACCGGCCTGGTAGGAGCCGGCCGTACAGAGACAGTGGAAGCTGTGTGCGGAATCACCCGTCCGGATTCAGGCAAGGTTTATCTGGAAGGAAAAGAAATTCATGTAAAACAGCCTTCGGACGCAATGGATCTGGGAATTATCCTGCTTCCTGAGGACCGTCAGAAAGAAGGCCTGATCATGAGCTGGGGTCTGGGAAGGAACGTAACTCTTCCAACCATCAGTAAATATGCCAAGAACGGTATCAACAACGAGAAGAAAGAGCGTGAACTGTCAAAAGAGCTCCTGGAGGAGGTAGACACCAAGGCGGTGGATATTTTCCAGCCGGCAAGTTCACTTTCCGGAGGTAACCAGCAGAAGGTTGTCGTTGCCAAAGCGCTGAGCCAGGAAATGAAAGTCGTTATCATGGACGAACCCACCAAGGGTGTCGACGTCGGCGCCAAGGCTGAGATCTATGCGATCATGGGAGATCTGGCGAAGAAAGGCTATGCCATCATCCTGATCTCTTCCGAAATGCCGGAGATCCTTGGTATGGCAGACCGGATCGTTGTAATGTGCAACGGAAGAAAGACCGGTGAACTCAGCCGTGAGGAGGCTACACAGGAGAGAATCCTTGAGCTGGCAATGGAAAAGAGTACCGGAAAGGGGGCTGCAAAATAAATGAAACAGAAATCTCTTATGAAAAGAATCACAGGCTCTCGTGAGGCGCTGCTTGCCATTGTCCTGATCGTACTTTTTGTGATCGTTACAGCGATCAGCCCATCATTCCTGACACCGAAGTCACTGATGGATATGCTGAAGAATAATGCGGTTATGATGGTAATGGCACTCGGTATGCTCTGCGTCATGCTGGTGGGCGGAATCGATATCTCTATCATGTCCACGCTGGCGCTGTCCGGTATGGCTATCGGTATGATGCTGAAATATGATGTGATCGCAAATCCGGTTCTGGCATTTGTGATCGCAATCGCGATCGGTATTGCCTGCGGCTTCGTGGTAGGTCTGGTCATTTCCAGAGCGGATGTGCCGCCGATCATCGCCACCATGGGCTTTATGTACATTTACCGTGCTATGGGTTACCTGATCTCCAACGGAGGCGAGTGGGCCAGTGCGGCGGCACTTGGAAGTTTTAAGGATTTTGCCACAACAAACCTTCTGGGAATCAACTGTGTGATCTGGGTAATCGTAGTCTGCTATGCGTTCTTTTTCTGGTTTATGAAATGGACCAGGACAGGCCGTAAGATCTATGCGGTAGGAAGTAATGCGGAGGCTGCGGAAGTTTCCGGTATCAACGTTAAGAATATCAAGCTGCTTGTTTATGTGATCATGGGTCTTCTTTCCGGTCTGGGCGGCGCTCTGCAGGTTTCTGTATATGCATCTGCCATGCCGGATATGCAGTACGGCGGCGAGATGGATGTCATCGCAGCCTGTGTTATCGGCGGCGTCAGCATGAACGGCGGCCGCGGAACCGTGCTGGGAGCTCTTCTCGGATCTCTGATCCTGGCGACTATTGCAAGAGCCCTTCCGCTGATTCCTTTCTTCAATCAGCTGTGGCTGAATACCATCAAGGGTGTGATCATTCTTGCGGTTGTAATCATCAACATTGTTCTGCAGCGTGCAGCTGACAGAAATGCACTGAAAGGAAGGGAGATGTAATCATGGCTGGAAAATCTGGAAGAAGTATTAACAATGTGCCGGAAAGTTCGGTAAAACGGATGATCTTCTCCTGGGAGGGAATTCTGGTCCTGATCTTTATTGCCGTTAATATTTTCTGTGCATTATTTTCAGAGTTTTATAACCTGAGCAGTCTGCTCCGTCAGATGCCGGTTTATCTGGCAGAGGTATTCCTGATGCTGACGATGGCCTATATCCTGGTTCTGGGCGAGATCGATATCTCCGTAGGTTCTATCGTGTGTCTCTCTGCTACCATGTGCTGTATTGTATGCAATACGAACGCGCCCTTCATTGTCGTAGTACTTACGGCTCTGATCGTGGGAACGATCTGCGGCGCGATCAACGGATTTATCCTTTCGAAATTCCAGGAACTTCCTCCAATGATCGTTACGCTTGCCACACAGATCATATTCCGTGGTATTGCCGAGATCGTTCTGGGAAGCGGCGGAAGTATCTCTGTTACCAACACTGACGGTTTCCGTATGATCGGCGGCAAGGTGGGAGAAGTTCCCTATATCCTTTTCCTGGTGCTGATCCTGGCAGTGATCTTTGCCGTTATCCTCGGCAAGAGTACTTTCGGACGCAGGGTATACGCTATCGGTACCAACCGTCTGACCGCATATTATTCCGGAATCCATGTACAGAAGATCCGCATGATCATCTATACGGTGATGGGAACTATTTCCGGACTGTGCGCGCTGTTTCTGGTATCCTCTTCCTACGGCGCCAATACCACAACAGGTAACGGCTTCGAGATGGACGCCATCGCAATGGCGGTATTCGGCGGTATCTCTTCTACAGGCGGTAAGGGAAATCTTGCCGGCGGCGTGATCTCCGCATTCATTATCGTATGTCTGCGTGTTGGTCTGGGTCAGAGAAACGTACACGCTCAGGTGATCCTTCTGATCATCGGAGTCCTTCTGGTAGCTGCGGTTGCCCTTCCCAATATTATCGGACAGGTAAAAAGAGCAGTCCAGGTAAAGAACAAATAAATCATGTAAGTAGCTGCTTTTCCGGAAACGGGGAAGCAGTTGCAAATAAAAACTATATTAATTCCAAGGGAGGAAAAAACATGAACAAAAAAGTTATTAGTGCACTTCTTTGCGGAACAATGATTCTTGGTGCAGCAAGCCCGGTATTCGCAGCAGGAGAAGGACAGAAGATCGCTCTGGTGGGAAAATCCGCAGGTAACGCATTCTTCGAGATCGCTGCAGCTTCTTTTAAAGAGACTGTAGAGGCAGAAGGCGCAACAGTAGAGGTTGTATATCCTGAAACAGCAACAGCTGACGCTCAGATCAAGGTTCTTGACAACCTGATCTCCCAGGATTTTGACGCGATCTGCATCGCAGCAAACGACGTAAATGCTCTTCAGGCTAAACTGGAAGAGGCTATGGACGCAGGAATCAAAGTATCTTCCTTCGACTCCGCTCCGAATAAAGACAGCCGTCAGGTATTCATTAACCAGGCTGGTACACAGGCAGTAGGCCAGGCTCTTATGGACGCTGTACTTGATATTACAGGCGGCGAGGGACAGTTCGCTATTCTTTCCGCTACATCTCAGGCAGCTAACCAGAACGCATGGATCGAATCTATGCAGTCCATCATGGAAAGCGACGAGAAATACAGCGGACTGGAACTGGTAGAGGTTGCTTACGGCGATGACGAGCCGCAGAAATCTACAGACCAGACAGCAGCTCTGATCCAGAACTATCCGGATCTGAAAGTTATCTGCGCACCGACCACAGTTGGTATCGCAGCTGCAGCTAAATATCTTCAGGATAACGAAGCAACATGCAAACTGACCGGTCTTGGTCTTCCGTCCGAGATGCTTGAGTACACAGGCGATGACGATGCTCATTCCTGCCCGTACTTCTATCTGTGGGATATGCAGGGCCTTGGAAAACTCAGCGCTTATGCTACAATGGCACTTGTAAGCGGTGACATCACAGGCGCTCTGGATGAGACCTTCACAGCTGGCGATCTTGGCGAGTACACCATCACAGAAGCTGACGACGGCGGTACAGAGATCGTTCTTGGCGAGCCCCTTCAGTTCACACCTGAGAATATTGAAGAGTATGCTGAACTGTACTAATTCTTATTATCCTTAAAAAGATGAAATGATTTTCAGGGCGGAGCCTTAAGGCTCCGCCCTGATTTACGTTATCACTCCGGAGGAAGAGCGCCGTAACTAAAAAGGGACAATGCAAAACATACTTACGAGTAAAGTATACTTTGCATTGTCCCTTACGAGATTTTACTTTATCATTTGTGGGGGAAGGAAATCCCCAGAAAAGAAAGAGCAAGAAGACAGCGAATCTGTACGCTCCATGAAAGGTCTGCTGAATCTTTGGTATATCAGTGCTCCTTAGTGCCTAAAGTAAAATCTGTATTTATTATAACATAAAATATGTCGTACAGAGATTTAATTTTGCACAAAAAAATGTCGCTGTTTTTGTGAATATAATAGAAAAATGGGGAAGAATATGCTGTTTTTACGAAAAAAAGTTTTTCACGGGATTTATGAACAGGCATAGACGAATTGAAAATACTCTGCTATAATAAAGCGATAAACAGCAAAAGCTGAAAAAAGGAGAGATTTACTGTGAAGGTATTGGTTTACAGAAAATGCAGCACCTGCCAGAAAGCGCTGAAAT
>DWXL01000118.1 GCA_019119235.1 Candidatus Blautia excrementigallinarum
GTAAGCTTTTCGCGCATTTTTGAACTGCTCCTTATATCTGTCGTCATAAACAGCGGCAACTGCCCTTCAACATAAGCATTTGTCCGCTGTACTTTAGTATACACGATATTCCTTTTCCATACAAGAATTCACACAAAAAAAGAGACACTGTGTCTTTTCAGGACAGCGTGTCTCTCATATCTATTCTTCTGCTCTGTACACAGTTCTGTATCCTTCTTCCAGGATTTCCGCAATCTGCTCCAGCTCTTCCGTGATCTCCGGAAGCGCCTCTTCCCCGCACGCGAACCGCACGCAGGTCCCGCAGGAGGAACTTAAGTTTCTGGGAACAGGCATGATCTCCGCTTCCATCCCCTTTTTTTCACAGTTCCTCTTAAAACATAAGGCCCCGTAGTGGGAATAAAATGTAGCTATGTTTTTTTTCATTTTGTTACCTGCAGGATAAAATCATCCCCCTGCTCTTTTACCTGGACTTTGTATCCCTGATGCATGGCGAAACGGGTGACATTTTCCCTGACGGTCACATTATCCACCAGCACCTCATATGCTGCTTCCCGGGAAGCCATGGCATTCTTCATCATGATCACAGGTTCCGGACAGGAAAGTC
This sequence comes from Candidatus Blautia excrementigallinarum, assembly GCA_019119235.1. Taxonomy (GTDB): domain Bacteria; phylum Bacillota; class Clostridia; order Lachnospirales; family Lachnospiraceae; genus Blautia_A; species Blautia_A excrementigallinarum. The sequence continues at coordinate 605 of DWXL01000118.1, forward strand.
CTCTTGCGTCGATTGTTTTCATATTCCATCTCTCCTCTCACCTACGCGTCCGCTTTGCGGAATGTGTTTGCTACGGCGATCACAGCCACCACGACGATCCCGATGACAACCGCAATCTTTCCGTTGGCGGTGGGACCGTCTGCCGAAGCTGCAAGTCCGAAATTATGCGCAAAAGCAGCTCCCACCATCAGGCCCAGCACTGTCACCGCTGAATCCGTATTTCCCTCTCCCGCAAGGACAAGCTGGCGGAGAGGACATCCTCCAAGAAGCACACAGCCGAAGCCTGCAAGAAGCATTCCCAGCGCGTTCCACAGCCCGTCTGTGTGGGCTACCGGCTGTCCGGCAAATCCGGGATTGAAAAAGGCGGTTCCTGTCGCCGCGCCCAGGATCAGGTTCACCAGGAAGGCGCTGACCAGAATTGCCAGAAAGCCCAGCAGTAATTTCCATTCTCTGAACAGAACTGCGTCGCGGATACCGCCCACCATACAAAGACGGGTTCTCTGGGCAAGGGCTCCTACGATCAGTCCGGCGATCAGCGAGATCACAACAGGCGCGTGGAGAGCTCCAGGACCGGCTCCCGCTTCACTGAAATGAATAAACGCGGGCGCCGCCACCAGAAAGATCAGAAACACCAGCTGAAGCACGGGAAACATCTGCCCCTCCAGGGCAGGCATTTTGTAGGAACGTTTCAGCGTATAGCCTTTTTTCAGAAATACCACGCCTGCCAGAATGCCGGCGGCAAAACCAATGAATCCGAAAATGGCGTTCCCGTCGCCTCCTGCAAGTCTCAGGATCATACGGAAAGGACATCCGAGAAACATCAGACACCCGATCATCACAAAAACTCCCAGTATGAATCTGGTTACCGGAGCGGAACCGCCTCTGGGACGGAATTCTTTCGTCGCCAGGGAAACAGCGCAGGCTCCCAGAACAAGCCCGATGATCTCAGGACGGATATACTGCACCGCCGCCGCGCTGTGAAGTCCCAGCGCGCCTGAAGTATCCCGCAGAAAACAGGCGATACAGAACCCCATATTGACAGGATTTCCAAAAAATACCAGCATTGCCGCAATCAGTCCGATCAGTACGCCGGCCGCTGCGATCGTCATTTTTTCATTTTTCATCTGTAGTCTTCCCCTCTCTTTTCCATTTCAGTTATTGTACCATTTTCGCTGAAATTTCGCCAATTAAACATAGGTGAAAAACACATATATTTATAGATTTTATTTATAAATCGGTTTATAATGTAAGCAGAACTTATTTGCAGAATATCATACTCTTTTTTCAGAGAAAGGAACGATCATGACTCATTTGAATCCTGACGCAACAGATCTCATATCCCAGAACGAACCCTGCCGCCGGAAGATCTATCTGGACCAGGCGGCTACCTCCTGCCCCAAAGCTCCCGGGGTAGCCGACGCTGTGTACCGTTATCTGTCCGGTTCCGCCGTAAACGTGAACCGGGGGACCTACGGCGACGCCTACTCTCTGGAAGAACAGATCCTTGATACAAGAGAACAGCTTCTGAAGCTTTTTCATTTCACCTCCGGCAAAGGAAAAAATGTAATCTTTACTTCCGGCGTCACCGCAAGCCTGAACATCCTTCTGAAAGGGATCCTCCGCCCGGGCGACCACGTGCTGGTGTCATCCATGGAACACAACGCCGTCATGCGACCCCTTGTCCAGCTTTCACATACAGGTGTAACCTTTGACCGGATCCCCTGCAGTCCCGACGGAACGCTTCTCCTCCAGGAAGCAGAGAATCTTCTCCGTCCGGAAACCAGGCTTCTGGTCTGCCTTCACGCGTCCAATGTCTGCGGCACGGTCATGCCGGCGGAGGAAATCGGGAAATTCTGCCGGAAGCACGGCCTTATTTTTATTCTGGATACCGCGCAGACCGCCGGGGTTCTCCCCATCGACATGGAAGCCATGCATATTGACGCCCTGGCTTTCACCGGCCACAAAGGCCTTCGGGGACCCCAGGGTACAGGCGGTTTTCTTATCAGAGATGAGCTTGCCGCGCAGACGGAACCGCTTATCAGCGGCGGTACAGGAAGCATTTCCCACACGGAAGAGGTTCCCGGTTTTCTTCCTGACCGTTTCGAGCCGGGAACCCCGAACATCCCGGGAATCCTGGGACTTCACGCGGCCCTTTCTTATCTGGAGCAGACCGCTCCGGGCGCGATCCTCCGCCGTGAGATGGAACTGACGGATTACTTCCTGAA
>DWXL01000119.1 GCA_019119235.1 Candidatus Blautia excrementigallinarum
CGAGACGCTGACTTTCGCCCTGGCGGGGAATCAGAACTGCGGAAAGACGACTCTTTTCAATCAGCTCACCGGTTCCAGCCAGCACGTGGGGAATTTTCCCGGCGTGACGGTGGACCGGAAAGACGGTTCTATCCGGGGAAAGAAAAACACACTGGTGACAGACCTTCCGGGCATTTATTCCATGTCGCCCTATTCCAGCGAGGAGATCGTGACAAGGAACTTCGTCCTGGACGAACATCCCAGAGGAATCATAAATATTGTGGACGCTACGAATATCGAGCGTAACCTGTACCTTACCATGCAGCTGATGGAACTGGATATTCCCATGGTCCTCGCCCTGAACATGATGGACGAGGTGAGGGAGAACGGCGGATCCATCCGTATCAACAAGATGGAGGAAATGCTGGGGATCCCGGTGGTTCCCATCTCCGCCGCGAAGAACGAAGGCATCGACGAGCTGGTGGCCCACGCCCTTCATGTGGCGAAATATCAGGAGAAGCCGGAGATCATTGACTTCTGCGACGCGGAGGAAGACGGCGGAGCGGTACACAGATGTCTCCACGCCATCATGCATCTCATCGAGGATCACGCGAAACAGGCCCGGATCCCGGTACGGTTCGCCGCAGCCAAGCTGGCGGAAGGAGACGGGCTGATCCTGGAGAAACTGAACCTGGATCAGAACGAAAAGGAAATGCTTGAGCATATCGTAAAGCAGATGGAGACGGAGCGGGGACTGGACCGTTCGGCAGCCATCGCGCATATGCGCTTTGATTTTATAGAGAGAGTCTGCGAGGAGACTGTGGTAAAACCAAGAGAAAGCAAAGAACACGTGCGCAGCACGAAGATCGACAGCGTGCTTACCGGGAAATATACGGCGATCCCATGTTTCGTGGGAATCATGGCGCTGGTTTTCTGGCTGACTTTCGGAGTGATCGGCGCGTTCCTTTCGGATATTCTGGACATGGGGATCACCGGACTCGGCGATCTGGTAGATTCCTGGATGACGGCGGCCAATGTAAATACAGTGCTTCACGGCCTGGTGATCGACGGGATCTTCAACGGCGTGGGAAGCGTTCTCAGTTTCCTGCCGATTATCGTTACCCTGTTCTTCTTCCTTTCTCTTCTGGAGGACAGCGGATATATGGCCAGAGTGGCGTTTGTCATGGACAAGCTTCTGCGTAAGATCGGACTTTCCGGCAGAAGCATCGTACCCATGCTGATCGGATTCGGATGTACAGTGCCCGGCGTTATGGCAAGCAGGACGCTTCCCTCTGAGAGGGACCGCCGGATGACCATCCTTCTGACGCCTTTTATGAGCTGCTCGGCGAAGCTTCCGATCTACGCCTTCTTCACAGCGGCCTTTTTCCCGAAATACGGCGCGCTGGTGATGATCGCCCTGTATTTCGGCGGCATTGTAATGGGAATTCTCATGGCCCTTCTCTTGAGGAAGACCATGTTCAGCGGCGAGGCGGTTCCCTTCGTAATGGAGCTTCCCAATTACCGCCTTCCCGGAGCGAAAAATGTGGCACATCTTCTGTGGGACAAGGCAAAAGATTTCCTGCAGAGAGCGTTTACCATTATCTTTATCGCCACTATTGTGATCTGGTTCCTTCAGACCTTCGATCTGCACCTGAACGTGGTGACAGATTCCAGAGACAGTATCCTGGCAATGGCGGCGGGCGTGATCGCTCCTGTGTTCGCGCCTATGGGCTTCGGAGACTGGAGGGTTTCCACAGCACTGATCACGGGATTTATGGCAAAAGAGAGTGTGGTTTCCACTCTGTCCGTTCTTTTCGGAAGTACAGAGACACTGCTTTCGGTGATCGCGCCTCTTTCCGCGGTAAGCCTTCTCGTATTCTGCCTTCTCTATACGCCCTGTGTGGCGGCCGTCGCCTCCATCAAGCGTGAACTAGGCGGAAAATGGGCTGCCGGCGTGGTTGTGGGACAATGTGTGATCGCGTGGATCGCAGCTTTTGTGGTATACCTGATAGGAAGTCTGTTTTAAACTGATAAATTCAAAATCGAAAGAGGTGCGGGAATGAATATATGGCATGATATTGATGAGGAAAGGATTTATCCTACGGATTTTATGGCTGTGATCGAGATCACCAAGGGAAGCAAGCAGAAGTATGAGCTGGATAAGGAAACAGGACTTCTGATGCTGGACCGTGTATTGTTTACGGCGACTCATTATCCGATGAATTACGGTTTTATTCCGCGCACCTACGGAGACGACGGCGACCCGCTGGACGTACTGGTACTGTGCTCGGAGCCCATCCAGCCATTGACTCTGGTGAGGTGCTATCCCATAGGCGTTATGAGGATGGAAGACAGCGGTATGGGAGATGAGAAGATCATCGCTATTCCCTACAGCGATCCCACTTATATGGGATACACGGATATTAAGGAACTGCCGAAGCATATTTTTGAGGAGCTGAAGCATTTCTTCACCAATTATAAGAGCCTGGAGGGAAAGAGCACGAATGTGACAGAATTCGGTGGTCCCATCGACGCGGTGGAAGTGATCGAATACTGCATGGAGAATTACAAAAGGAAATTCGTGGACGGAGATACGGAGAAAAAAGAAATGCATACACCGGAACCGGAGAAGACGGAGAAAACAGAAACGTATACACTGGAGCCGGCGAAGATGGAGGAAGCGGAGCTCTGTAATGAGATCCTGGACATGGGAAGAAAATTCCAGAGAGAGCAGGGGTTCGTGCAGTGGACCGACGATTATCCCTCTCTGGATACCGTCAGGGAGGACATAGAAAAGAAACGTGGCTATGTACTGAAAGTAGATGGAACGGTCGCCGCATATATGTGCGTGGACTTCGGTGGAGAGCCGGCCTATGATGATATAGA
>DWXL01000120.1 GCA_019119235.1 Candidatus Blautia excrementigallinarum
AAGAGAACTGCGTTCCATGAGTTTCACAGAATTAAATTTCCTTTCCATCCATTTCTGGTTCAGCAGATTCGTCCCGTCCGGGCAATGCTGGAACAGAATGCAGCCGTTGTTCATCCTTATGGATACGGCGATCGTAATGTTGTGTTTCTGAGCGTAGGAAACCATACATTCGCCCAGTTCCCATGCCGTGCGGTGATTGAATTCAGGAAACTGCAGAAGTTCTTCCTGTTTTTTCAAAATATCCAGATTCTCAGCCATATCTTTTTCCTCCCGTTATCTGTTATGATTTTTGCCGTGTTTTTTCTGTATATCAGCGAGCTTCGGGCGGCGGAGCTCACCGTGACAGAAAAAGGTTTTTTCGTATAGTATATTATACAGGAAAAACAGGCGCGCAGGCAAGGTAAAATATTTAACTCTGCTGACCTTTAGCATATTTTTGGAATCCCTGTGTGTTAATGTCAAGAAAATTACCGAACATTAACACGTACAGGAGACGCGGGCTATATGAAGATTTACGACTATCAGGGAAAGAAAAATGTGAGCGGAGAGATGATCCGGCAGCTGCGTATAAAAAAGAGAATGTCCCAGAGCGACCTGGCCGCCAGGCTTCAGGTGGAGGGCGTGATGCTGGAAAGAGACAGTATCAGCCGGATCGAGAGCGGGACAAGATTCGTGGCGGATTATGAGCTGTTTGTATTTGCCAAAGTATTCGGGGTGGAGATGGCGGAGCTTCTGGAACTCCAGAAGAAGCCGTGAAGAAGTATACAGAAGGCCGGGCGGTTTGATTTCGCCGGGTCTTCTTTATTTCCTCCTGTTATTCACAGGCGGTTTGTGTTACAATAAAACGGAGAATAACTTGCCGCCATACGGCGGCGGATCGGAGAATATATATGATCGAACTTGGAAAGAAGCAGGAGCTTCTGGTAGTGAAATCTGTGGAATTCGGAGTATATCTGGGCGAAAAAGCAGACGCGGACGCGAAGAACCGAGTGCTTCTTCCGGCGAAACAGGTGCCGGAAAACACACGGGAGGGAGACCGCCTGGAGGTATTTATTTATAAAGATTCAAAAGACCGTCTGATCGCCACTACAAGGGAACCGGTAGTGACAGTGGGAGAGACAGCCCTTCTTACCGTGCGGCAGGTGACGAAGATCGGGGCCTTTCTTGACTGGGGCCTGGAGAAGGATCTGCTCCTGCCCTACCATGAGCAGACGGTCCGTGTCCGCGAAGGACAGGAATGTCTGGTGGCCCTTTATGTGGATAAGAGCAGCCGTCTCTGCGCCACAATGAAAGTGTATCCTTATCTTCGCTCGGATTCCCCCTATCAGAAGGGGGATCAGGTGCGGGGAAGAGTGTATCAGATCAGCGACAATTTCGGCGTGTTCGTAGCGGTGGACGATAAGTATTCGGCGCTGATACCCGCGAGAGAAACGGCAGGGAAATACAGGCCCGGCGAGATTCTGGATCTTCGTGTGACCGAGGTAAAAGAGGACGGAAAGCTGAACGTTACCAACCGCCAGAAAGCTTATCTGCAGATAGACGAGGACGCGGAAAACGTGCTCCAGGTCATTGAAGAATTTGCCGGAGTGCTGCCCTTTGACGACAAGGCCGCCCCGGAAGTGATCCGCAGAGAGTTCGGACTCAGCAAGAACGCCTTTAAGCGGGCGGTGGGCCATCTTCTGAAAGAGGGAAAGATCGAGATCCGCGAGAGGAAGATCTATCTGAAAGAAGAATAATACACAGGCATTTTCCGGCAGGCGCGGGAGAATGTCACAGACAGAAAGAGTGGATTTATGAATTTTACACACCTTCATGTTCATACAGAATACAGTCTGCTGGACGGATCCAACAAAATATCGGAGTATGTGGCCAGAGTGAAGGAACTGGGCATGGACAGCGCGGCGATCACAGACCACGGAGTGATGTACGGGGTGATCGACTTTTACCGCGCCGCAAAGGCGGCCGGGATCAATCCCGTCCTGGGCTGCGAGGTTTACGTTGCTCCCGGTTCCCGGTTTGACAGAGAGGCGGGAAGCGGGGAGGACCGCTATTACCATCTCGTCCTTCTGGCGGAGAATGATCAGGGATACAGCAACCTGATGAAGATCGTGTCCAAAGGCTTTGTGGAAGGATTTTACTATAAACCGAGAGTGGACCTTGAGCTTCTGGAGGAATATCATGAGGGGATCATCGCTTTAAGCGCCTGTCTGGCAGGCGAAGTGGCCCGTTTTCTCACCAGAGGAATGTACGAGGAGGCCAAAAAAGCCGCGCTGCGTTATCAGGATATTTTCGGGAAGGGAAACTTTTTCCTGGAGATGCAGGATCACGGCATCCCCGAACAGCAGACTGTCAACCAGCAGCTGATGAGGATGCATTATGAGACGGGGATAGAGCTGGTGGCGACCAACGACGTGCACTATACTTTCGCGGACGACGCGGATCCCCACGACGTGCTTCTCTGCCTGCAGACAGGGAAGAAGCTGACAGACGAGGACCGTATGCGCTATGAAGGCGGACAGTACTATGTGAAGTCCCCCGAAGAAATGGCGCAGCTTTTCCCATACGCCCTTGAAGCTCTGGAAAATACCCATAAGATCGCGCAGAGATGTCATGTGGAGATCGAGTTCGGAGTGACGAAACTTCCGAAATATGACGTTCCGGAAGGATACACGGCGTGGGATTATCTCAACGAACTCTGCCGGAAAGGGCTTGAGGAGCGGTATCAGCCGGTGACGGAGGAACTCAGGGAGCGTCTGGATTACGAACTTTCCACGATCAGAAATATGGGATATGTGGATTATTTCCTTATTGTATGGGACTTTATCAAATACGCCAGAGACAATGATATCATGGTGGGCCCGGGAAGAGGATCCGCCGCGGGAAGCCTGGTGGCCTATACCTTAGGCATCACGCAGTTGGACCCCATGAAATATGATCTTCTGTTTGAGCGTTTTCTGAACCCGGAACGTGTTTCCATGCCGGATATCGACGTGGATTTCTGTTTTGAACGGAGACAGGAGGTTATCGACTATGTGGTGCGCAAATACGGCAAGGATCGTGTCGCACAGATCGTTACTTTCGGTACCCTGGCGGCCAGAGGAGTGATCCGTGACGTGGGCCGTGTGCTGGATATGCCCTACGCCCAGGTAGACGTGATCGCCAAGATGATCCCACAGGAACTGAATATCACCATCGACAGGGCGCTGGAGATGAATCCGGAGCTTAAGAAGGCCTATGAAGAGCAGGAGGATATCCGCAGGCTGATCGATACGGCAAGGCGTCTGGAAGGGCTTCCCCGCCATACGTCCATGCACGCCGCCGGCGTGGTGATCAGCCAGAAAGCCGTGGACGAATATGTTCCCCTGTCCCGCGCCCAGGACGGATCCATCACCACACAGTTTACCATGACCACCCTGGAGGAGCTGGGGCTTCTGAAGATGGATTTCCTGGGACTGAGAACGCTGACGGTGATCCAGAACGCGGTGCACCTGGTGGAACAGAACCGGGGGATCCGTCTGGATATCCGTAAAATAGATCTTAACGACAGAAAAGTTCTGGACTCTCTGGGAACCGGCCGCACCGACGGCGTGTTCCAGCTTGAGAGCGCGGGAATGAAAAGCTTTATGAAAGAACTGAAACCGCAGAGCCTGGAGGACGTGATCGCGGGAATCTCCCTTTACCGTCCCGGCCCCATGGATTTCATTCCCCAGTATATCCGGGGTAAGAACCGGCCGGATACCATCCGGTACGACTGTCCTCAGCTGGAGCCGATCCTGAAGCCCACCTACGGGTGCATCGTGTATCAGGAACAGGTTATGCAGATCGTGCGTAATCTGGCGGGATATACACTGGGGCGAAGCGACCTGGTGCGCCGCGCCATGTCCAAGAAGAAAGCCTCTGTGATGGAGAAAGAGCGTCAGAACTTCGTTTACGGCAACGAGGAAGAAGGAGTTCCCGGATGTATCGCCAATGGAATTCCCGAGAAAGTGGCGAATAAGATTTATGATGAGATGATCGATTTCGCCAAGTACGCCTTCAATAAATCCCATGCGGCGGCTTACGCGGTGGTTTCCTATCAGACCGCTTTTCTGAAATACTATTATCCGGTGGAATTCATGGCCGCGCTGATGACGTCCGTAATCGAAATGCCAAGTAAGGTGGCGGAATATATCCTTGTATGCCGTCAGATGGGAATCCCGATCCTCCCGCCGGATGTGAACCGGGGGAATTATGGATTTTCTGTTGACGGAAACGGTATCCGCTACGGACTTTCCGCTATCAAAAGCGTGGGAAGGCCGGTGATCGAAGCTCTGGTAAAAGAAAGAGAGGACAGAGGTCCTTTCCTTTCCCTGAAAGATTTTGTGGAGAGGCTTGCGGGAACGGTCAATAAAAGAGCCATAGAGAACTTTATCAAATCGGGAGCGCTGGACTGTCTGGAGGGGAACCGCAGGCAGAAGATGACAGTTTACGGTCAGATCGTGGACAGCGCCGCCCAGGAGAAGAAGAATACAGTTGCCGGACAGCTCAGCCTTTTTGATCTGGCGGGAGATGATGTGAAGAAGGATTTCGAGATCCGGATGCCGGATGTGGACGAGTATGACAAGGACACGCTGCTGGCTTTCGAGAAAGAAGTTCTGGGAATCTATCTCAGCGGACATCCTCTGGAACAGTGCAGAGATATCATGGAAAAGATGATAACCGCGAAGACCACGGATTTCCAGCCGGAGGAGGACAGCGGGATCCCCAAAGTCCGCGACGGGCAGAAAGTGATCATAGGCGGTATGATCGCGGATAAAACCATCAAATATACAAAGAATAACAAGGTGATGGCTTTTCTTACCATAGAAGATCTGGTGGGAACGGTGGAGGTCGTTGTTTTCCCCAGAGACTATGAAAAGTGGAACACGCTTCTGCAGGACGAGGCGAGGATCTTTATCCAGGGACGCGTCAGTGCGGAGGACGAAAAGGCCAGCAAACTGATCCTGGAAAAAGTGAGAGCTTTTGACGATATGCCGAGAGAACTGTGGATCCAGTTCAGAGACAGGGAGGACTACGGCGGCAGCGAGCAGGAGCTGATGGAATATTTAAGAGGGAATCCCGGACATGACAGCGTTGTGATCTACCTGAAGGATGTGAACGCCATGAAGAGACTTCCCGCAGCTTTCCATGTTAAGATCAGCGATTCCTGGATGGAAGGACTGAGGAAAAAATATGGGGAGTCCAATGTTAAAGTTGTGCAAAGAGTATTGAAAAACTTCTGAAAATGCTTTAAACTATAACCGAATATGTGTGGAACAGATTAGTGTCGGTCTTCTGTTTCCTGACAGAGGATCAGAATATGGAGGAATGGAATCATGGCAGAAAAGAAGATAAAAACCATCGGCGTGCTGACCAGCGGCGGGGATGCCCCGGGAATGAATGCCGCGATCCGTGCGGTTGTCCGGAGAGGTCTCAGCAGCGGCCTGAATGTAAAAGGTATTTATAAAGGATATAACGGACTGTTAAATGAAGAGATCATAGATATGACTGCCAAAGACGTATCTGATACCATCCAGAGAGGCGGTACGATCCTGTATACCGCAAGGTGCGCGGAGTTCCGCACGCCGGAAGGACAGGAGAGAGGAGCCGAAGTCTGCAGGAAACACGGGATCGAGGGCCTGGTTGTCATCGGTGGAGACGGTTCTTTTGCAGGCGCGCAGAAGCTGGCCAATCTGGGTATCAATACCATCGGAGTTCCCGGTACCATAGACCTTGATATTGCCTGTACAGAGTACACCATCGGATTTGACACGGCTGTGAATACGGCTATGGAGGCGATCGACAAGGTGCGTGATACTTCCACTTCCCATGAGCGCTGCAGTATCATTGAGGTAATGGGCCGCAACGCCGGTTATCTGGCTATGTGGTGCGGTATCGCCAACGGCGCTGAGGACGTGCTGATCCCGGAGAAATACGATTATGACGAGCAGAAGCTGATCAACAATATCATCGCAAGCCGTAAGGCGGGCAAGAAACATCATATCATTATCAACGCCGAGGGTATCGGCCATTCCGAAGCCATGGCGAAACGTATTGAGGCGGCTACGGGAATCGAGACCCGCGCAACCATACTGGGACACATGCAGCGTGGCGGAAGTCCTACCTGCAAGGACCGTGTATACGCGTCCATGATGGGAGCACTTGCCGTGGATCTTCTTGTTCAGGGCAAGACCTGCCGTGTCGTAGGATACCGTCACGGTGAATTTATGGACTTTGATATCAATGAAGCGCTTGCTATGAAGAAAGACGTATCTCCCTACATGTGGGAGGTATGCAATTCCCTTTCTCACAATTATAAAAAATAATGGCATTTCCGGCAGGAATGCAGGACAGACAAAATCTTTACAGGAGACCACCGTCAGGCGGTCTCCGTTATGTATAAAGGAGCATCCATGATCACAAGCCTTAAGAATCCGCAGATCCGGAATATTATCCAACTGAACCAGAAGGCAAAAGAGCGGAGAGTACAGAAGCTTTTTACCGCGGAAGGAAGGAAGATGTTCCTGGAGGCGCCGGCGGACTGGGTGGAGAAAGTGTATGTCTCCGAAACCATAGAGAAGGACGAGGAGCTGATGGCCCGGGTACAGAGGTTTCCCATGGAGACGGTTTCCGATACGGTCTTCCGTCAGATGTGCGACACGCAGACACCGCAGGGGATACTGACCGTTCTGCGGTCCCCGTCCTATGATATGGAGGATCTTCTGCGGAAAAAGAACCCGCTTCTTATGATCCTGGAGGATCTGCAGGATCCCGGCAACGCGGGAACAATCCTGCGGACAGGAGAGGGAGCGGGAGTCAGCGGGATCTTCCTCACCAGAACCTGTGTGGATATTACAAATCCCAAGGTGATCCGGGGTACAATGGGATCCATATACAGGGTGCCTTTTTTCTATGTGGAGGATGTGCCTTCCCTGAAGGAAATGCTTAAGGGAAGAGGAATCCGTTTTTTTGCCGCTCATTTACAGGGTAGAAATCAGTACTATGAGGAATCCTATCAGGGAGGAAGCGCCTTCCTCATCGGCAACGAGGGAAAGGGTCTTACGGAAGAGGCCGCGGAAGCGGCGGACTGCCTGATCCGTATTCCCATGGAAGGACAGGTGGAATCTCTGAACGCCGCCATGGCAGCGGGGATCCTGATGTACGAGGCGGCGCGTCAGCGGCGGACGGGGAAGTGACAGGAGGGATATTATGGAGTTTGCAATGGGACCGATAGCATGGCTGGTACTGGTCGCTGTCCTTCTGGTGATCGAGGCGGTTACCGTAGGGCTGACGACGATCTGGTTTGCGGGAGGAGCGCTTGTGGCCGCGGTTGCTTCCTGGCTGGGAGCCGGGGAGATCGTGCAGTGGATACTTTTCCTGGCGGTATCGCTGGTGCTTCTGATCTTCACCAGGCCGGTGGCGGTGAAATATATGAACCGTAAGGTTTCCCACACGAACGCCGACAGCCTGATCGGGAAGAAGGCCGTTGTGATCCAGGAGATCAATAACCTTGCGCAGACGGGACAGGTGAAGATCAATGATCTGGAGTGGATGGCAAGGACAGAGAATGACGACAGCGTCATTCCGGAGAAGACCATAGTTGTGATCAGAGAAATAGAGGGTGTCAAACTGATCGTAGAGGAAGAAAAGGAGGGTTAAATCATGGGTGGACTTATTTTTGTTATCATTATCTGTATTCTGGCGCTGTGGATCCTGGCGTCCTGTATCAGGATCGTGCCGCAGGCGTACGCGGTTGTCCTGGAGAGACTCGGCGCGTACCGGACCACATGGAATACGGGAATTCATTTCAAGGTGCCTTTTATCGAGCGTGTTGCCCGTAAGGTCAATCTGAAAGAGCAGGTTGTAGATTTTCCGCCCCAGCCTGTTATTACCAAGGATAACGTAACTATGCAGATCGATACGGTGGTGTTTTTCCAGATCACGGATCCCAAGCTGTTTGCCTACGGCGTGGAGAATCCCATCATGGCTATTGAGAATCTGTCGGCTACCACTCTCCGGAATATCATCGGCGATATGGAGTTGGACGAGACTCTCACCTCCCGCGAGGTAATCAACACCAAGATGCGCGCGTCTCTTGACGTTGCCACAGATCCCTGGGGTATCAAGGTCAACCGCGTGGAGCTGAAAAACATCATTCCTCCGGCGGCCATCCAGGACGCTATGGAGAAGCAGATGAAGGCGGAGCGTGAGCGCCGTGAGGCGATCCTGATCGCGGAAGGCGAGAAGCGTTCCACCATCCTTGTGGCGGAAGGTAAGAAACAGTCCGCGATCCTTGACGCGGAGGCTGAGAAGCAGGCGGCAATCCTCCGTGCGGAAGCGCAGAAGGAGCGTATGATCAAAGAGGCGGAAGGCCAGGCGGAGGCTGTTCTGAAGGTGCAGAACGCCAATGCGGAAGGTATCCGCATGATCCGCGAGGCGGGAGCGGACAAGGCGGTGCTGACGCTGAAGAGCCTGGAGGCCTTCATGAAAGCTGCGGACGGCAAAGCCACGAAGATCATTATCCCGTCTGAGATCCAGGGCGTGGCCGGTCTGGCGTCCTCCCTGAAGGAGATCGTTACTGAGAACAAGACGGAACAGTAAGAGGAAAATATGCGGAGGCGGCGCAATCGCTGCCTTTCGCTGAAATAAGAGGAGAGATTATTATGAACTTAAAAGGACGGAATTTCCTGACACTGAAGGACTTTACACCGGAGGAGATCACTTATCTTCTGGATCTTTCCGCAAAATTAAAGGCAAAGAAAAAAAGCGGAGAATCCCATGAATACCACAAAGGCAAAAATGTTGCCCTGATTTTTGAAAAAACAAGCACAAGAACCCGCTGCGCTTTTGAAGTGGCGGCTCATGACCTGGGAATGGGAACCACTTATCTGGATCCGTCAGGATCCCAGATCGGCAAGAAGGAGAGTATCGCGGATACCGCCAGAGTCCTGGGAAGAATGTACGACGGTATCGAGTACCGCGGTTTCGGACAGGAGATCGTGGAGGAACTTGCGAAATACGCGGGAGTTCCCGTATGGAACGGTCTTACCAATGAATATCATCCCACACAGATGCTGGCGGATATGCTTACGATCAGAGAGCATTTTGGGAAACTTAAGGGCATCAGCCTTGTATATATGGGAGACGCCCGCTACAATATGGGGAATTCTCTGATGATCGCCTGCGCGAAGCTGGGAATGCATTTCACAGCCTGCACGACGAAGAAATACTTCCCCAACGAGGAACTGGTTGCTCTCTGCCGCGGCTGGGCTGAGGAATCCGGCGGAACCGTCACTCTCACAGAAGATGTGAAAGAGGGAACCAAGAACGCGGATGTGATCTATACAGACGTATGGGTTTCCATGGGCGAACCGGACGAAGTGTGGGAAGAGAGGATCCATGATCTGACGCCCTACAAGGTAACGGCTGAGGTGATGAAAAACGCAGGGGAGAACTCGATTTTCCTGCACTGCCTGCCTTCCTTCCATGACCTGAAGACAAAGATCGGCAAAGAGATGGGAGAACGTTTCCACCTTACCGATATGGAAGTGACGGACGAGGTGTTTGAATCCCCGCAGTCTCTTGTATTTGACGAGGCGGAGAACCGTATGCACACCATTAAGGCAGTGATGGCTGCCACTCTGGGAATGCCGGAATAATGGAATCAGATATGTACGATCAGAATACAATTACAGAAGCAGTACATACAAAATGGGCGGGCAAAACCGTCCATTTTGTAAAAGAAACAGATTCTACAAATGAATGGGCAAAACAGCTGTCACGGCAGGGGGCTCCCCACGGAACCCTCGCGGCGGCAGAATTTCAGTCTGCGGGAAAAGGAAGGCTGGGACGGATATGGAAAGCGCCGGAAGGAAGTTCGGTGATGATGTCCCTTCTTCTGCGCCCCTCTTTTGAACCGCAGTACGCGTCCATGCTTACGCTGGTGATGGGGCTGAGCGCAGCCCGCGCTATCGGGGATTCCGATATTGACGTATCCATCAAATGGCCCAATGATATTGTGGCCTCCGGACGGAAGCTCTGCGGGATCCTTACGGAGATGGGGCTGGAGAACGGGAAGATCCGGGAAGTGGTCGTCGGCGTGGGGATCAATGTAAATACAGAGAGTTTTCCGGAGGAGCTTGCGGACAAGGCGACGTCCATGTATCTGGAAACCGGAAAATATACGGACAGAAACCGGCTGATCGCCGGTGTGCTGGAGAATTTCGAGCAATACTATGAGAAATTCGTCCGTACCTGCGATCTTGGCGGCATGCTGGAGGATTACAACAGGCTTCTCTCCAACAGAGACAGGCCGGTGCGGGTCCTTGACAGGCAGAATCCCTTCGAGGGAACGGCTCTCGGGATCAGCAGCACAGGGGGGCTTCTTGTGCGGACGAAAACCGGGGAGATCCGGGAAGTCCGGGGCGGAGAAGTGTCCGTGCGGGGTCTGTATAGTTACGTCTGAGAGGAGTAAAATATGTATCAGGACAAAGTTGTGCTCTGCGGCGCCAGCGCCTATGAGCAAAAATATTATTTTAATCAGGATTTCGATTCGCTGCCGGAGGCGGTAAAAAAAGAACTGCAGATCATGTGCGTCCTTTATACCGAGGAGATCGGCGGGATCCTCACGCTGGAGTTCGACGAGAACGGAAGCCTTCAGTTTAAGACAGAGGCGCTGGACGCGGACGCCATGTACGATGAGATTGGCAGCGTGCTGAGGATCAAGAAACTGCAGACAGAGAAGAGAGAGCTTCTGGAAGCGCTGGAAATGTACTACAGAGTATTTTTCCTGGGGGATATTCCCGAAGAAGTGGAGAAAAATGTGGATAACGGAGACTGAGGCATGAAGGGAAAGTGGAAAATCGGCAGTGTGGAGATTGAGAATCCCTTTGTGCTGGCTCCCATGGCGGGGATTACGGATCTGCCATTCCGTCTGCTCTGCAAAGAGCAGGGAGCGGGCCTTCTCTATACGGAGATGGTCAGCGCCAAGGCGATCTCCTACCATAACAGAAACACTGTTTCCCTGATGGAGACAGATCCGAAAGAGCATCCGGTGGCGCTGCAGCTTTTCGGCAGCGAGCCGGAGCTGATGGGAGAAGTGGCGAAGAGCATAGAGGACCAGCCTTTCGATATCCTTGACATTAATATGGGATGCCCGGTGCCGAAGGTGGTAAACAACGGCGAGGGTTCCGCCCTTCTGAAAGACCCGGCGCTGATCCGGGAGATCATTAAAGCGGTTTCCGGCGCTGTCAGGAAGCCTGTCACTGCGAAGATGAGGATCGGATTCGAAGGAGCCGACGTTGACCCGGTGGAGATCGCCAGAATCATGGAGGACGCCGGAGCGGCCGCCATAGCCGTCCACGGGCGTACCCGGCAGCAGTATTATTCCGGCCGGGCGGACTGGGAGACGATCCGCAGGATCAAAGAGGCGGTCTCTGTTCCGGTGATCGGCAACGGAGATGTGGATTCTCCGGAGAAGGCGGAAGCCATGTTCCGGGAGACCGGCTGCGACGCAGTGATGATCGGCCGGGCAGTGCGGGGAAATCCCTGGATCTTCCGGGAGATGAACCATTATTTTGCCACGGGAGAGCTTCTTCCCGGACCGTCTCTGGAGGAGCTGAAGGAAGAAATACTCCGTCACGCCAGGATGCAGATCGAGAAAAAAGGAGAGTACACAGGGATCCGGGAAATGCGCAAGCATGTGGCCTGGTATACGGCGGGAATGAGGCACAGCGCGGGGATCCGGAGAGAGTCGAATCTTATCTCTTCGTACGGGGAGCTGGAAAGGCTTCTGGAGCGGTTTAACGCTTGACAACAGGCGGTGTTTTCGGTATAATACATGAATTGTGAATATCAGATGTCTCATCTGTATTTTGAAAGGGAGTAAGGTATTATGGAAGAAAAGAAGAACTTACTGACTTATGCAGGACTTCAGAAATTAGAGGAAGAGCTGCATGACTTGAAAGTGGTAAAAAGAAAAGAAGTAGCGGAGAAGATCAAGGAAGCCAGAGAGCAGGGAGACCTTTCCGAGAATGCCGAGTACGACGCAGCGAAAGACGAACAGAGAGATATCGAGGCACGAATTGAAGAAATTGAGAAAATACTGAAGAATGCGGAAGTCGTGGTTGAAGATGAGGTTGATCTGGACCGGATCAGTGTTGGCTGCAAGGTGAAGGTTTACGACTACGATTTCGATGAGGATATGGAACTGAAGATCGTAGGATCTACAGAGGCCAACAGCCTGGAAGGCAAGATCTCCAATGAATCTCCGGTAGGCAAGGCTCTTATGGGCGCTCATACAGGAGATGTGGTTGAAGTGGAGATGCCCGCCGGTATCATGAAGTATAAGGTGCTTGAGATCCAGAGAAACATCTGATCCGTAAGGCCGGATAAGAGCGGCACCGATTAAGAGTGGAAAGCTAAGAGCAGCGCCGCCGCGCGGAGGAGAGGATTCCCCTGTGCTCCGGCGCTGTCTTCAGAAAATGAATAAAATTAAGGAGGCACGAAAGTGGCAGAGCAGAAGAAGCAGGAGCAGGATCTGAACCAGATCCTGAAGGTACGCCGGGAGAAGCTCTCCGAGCTTCAGGCAAGCGGGAGAGATCCCTTCAAAATCGTAAAATATGAAGTATCACATCACAGCCAGGATATCAAAGACCATTTCGAAGAGCTGGAGGATCAGACAGTAACCGTGGCAGGACGTATGATGTCCAAGCGTGTCATGGGAAAGGCTTCTTTCTGTCATGTGCAGGATCTGAAGGGAACCATTCAGTCCTATGTGGCAAGAGACAGTCTGGGCGAAGAAGCATATAAAGATTTCAAGAAACTGGACGTGGGCGATATCATCGGCGTAAAGGGCCAGGTATTCCGGACGAAAACAGGAGAGATCTCCATCCATGCTTCCGAGATCACTCTTCTGTCCAAGAGCCTTCAGGTGCTTCCGGAGAAATTCCACGGCCTGACCAACACAGATCTCCGCTACCGCCAGAGATATGTGGATCTGATCATGAACCCGGAAGTAAAAGATACCTTTATCAAGCGTTCCAAAATCATCAGCGCGATCCGCAGATATCTTGACGGACAGGGCTTCATGGAAGTGGAGACTCCCATGCTGGTGTCAAACGCCGGCGGCGCCGCGGCCCGTCCTTTTGAGACACATTTCAACGCTCTGGACGAGGATCTGAAGCTTCGTATTTCTCTTGAGCTTTATCTTAAGAGACTGATCGTAGGCGGTCTGGAGAGAGTATATGAGATCGGACGTGTATTCCGGAACGAAGGTCTTGACACCCGTCACAATCCGGAATTTACCCTGATGGAGCTTTATCAGGCGTATACAGACTACAACGGCATGATGGATCTTACAGAGAACCTGTACCGCTTCGTGGCACAGGAAGTCCTGGGAACCACGAAGATCGTATACAACGGCGTGGAGATGGATCTCGGCAAGCCTTTCGAGCGTATCACCATGGTTGACGCTGTGAAGAAATATGCCGGGGTTGACTGGAATGAAGTGGAGACGCTGGAGCAGGCGAGAGAGCTTGCCAAAGCGCACAATATCGAGTTCGAGGAGCGTCACAAGAAGGGCGATATCCTGAACCTCTTCTTTGAGACTTATGTGGAGGAACATCTGATCCAGCCTACATTCCTGATGGATCATCCGATTGAGATCTCTCCTCTTACCAAGAAGAAACCGGAAAATCCGGAATATGTGGAGCGTTTCGAGTTCTTCATGAACGGCTGGGAAATGGCGAACGCCTACTCCGAGCTGAACGATCCCATTGACCAGAGAGAGCGTTTCAAAGCACAGGAGGAACAGCTGGCTCAGGGCGACGAGGAAGCCAATACCACAGACGAAGACTTCCTGAACGCTCTGGAAGTAGGCATGCCGCCCACGGGAGGAATCGGATTCGGTATCGACCGTATGGTGATGCTGCTCACAGATTCCGCAGCCATACGTGATGTGCTGGCCTTCCCGACGATGAAGAGTCTGGGCGGTTCCGACAGCAAAAAGGCGGGAAAAGCGGAAAATACTGTTTCCGCCGGCGCAGACGCGGCAGTTTCGGCTTCTTCTGTGAAGCTTGATCTCTCCAAAGTAAAGATCGAGCCGCTGTTTGAGGATTTTGTGGACTTCGATACTTTCAGCAAGTCTGATTTCCGTGTTGTGAAGGTGAAAGCCTGCGAGGCAGTGCCGAAGAGCAAAAAGCTTCTGCAGTTCACACTGGATGACGGAAGCGGCGTTGACCGTGTGATCTTAAGCGGCATCCATGATTATTATGAGCCGGAAGAGCTGGTAGGAAAGACCTGCATCGCGATCACCAACCTGCCGCCCAGAAAGATGATGGGAATCGATTCCTGCGGTATGCTGATCAGTGCGGTATATGAGTACGACGGTCATGAGGGACTGAATCTTCTGATGGTGGATGATGGTATCCCGGCAGGGGCGAAGTTGTATTAAAAAATAATATCAGAATATCAGGACGCTTTTTGAAAGAAGATTTCAGAAAGCGTCCTTTTTTATAGGAATCTCTATTATAATGTTTTCTAATATTGACAAGATAGCAAAAATTGTATAAAATAATAAACATTATGAGGAGAGGATGAAAATGAAAAAAGCTGCATATAATATACTTCCGGGAACTGAAGAAATACTAAAGACCATGGGTGAACAGATCAAGCTTGCAAGACTCAGACGCAGTCTGTCAGCTGAACTGGTGGCAGAACGTGCCGGGATCAGCCGTTCTACTCTGTGGAAAGTCGAAAAGGGCGATCCCTCTGTAGCTATGGGGATCTATGCAGCTGTTTTGCATGCTTTAAACAATCTTGATAAAGATTTTCTTCTTGTCGCGAAAGATGATGAACTGGGAAGACAGCTTCAGGATCTGAATTTGATCACAAGAAAACGGGCACCGAGGAGGAGTGAATAATGGCGGCAAATCAGAAAACTATCTTTGTTTATGATGATTTCAGTTCGGAGCAACCGGTCTTTATGGGAAGCCTTTATGTAAATGTTATCAAAGGCGGTGAGTCCTATTCTTTTGAGTATGACAAAGAATGGCTGAAAAAAACAGGTCTCCAGCTTACGCTGGATCCGGAGCTTATGCCATTTTCGGGCAGACAGTATCCATCCGGGGGTTCTTCCGCAAATATCCGTTTTCTGCCTTTAAACATTGTCATGCATATAGTATAATCATTGTAGTATTTTTACAGGAGATTATTAGATGATGAAATCAGGCAGTATGCTGTGTTTAAATAAATTTTATCCGGAAAAGGATTTGAAAATAGTAGATATCGGGCAACAAAAAGATAAAATTGTAATACGCATGAAATCAATATCCAAGACCTGCAGTTGCCCTAAATGCAACTGCACCACAAATAAGTACCATGGAATGTATCATCGTAAGGTGCAGGATTTACCGATTCTTGGAAAAAGAGTTCAGCTTGAAATTGCTTCCCATGAGTATGAGTGCATAAATGATGGCTGCGAAGTCACTTCATTTGCAGAAACCTTTAGTGGATTTCTGAATACGTACAGCCGTATGACAGAACGATGTGCTGATTTCATATGTACCTTAGCATTGGAAACCAGTTGTGAAGGGTGTGCCCGCATTTGTCATACACTAGGGATTAAGGTCAGCGGAGATACAGTAATCAGATTGCTTTTAAAACGATATGATTCTTTTCCGGCCCCGAAAGCAGGTGATGTGATAGGCGTAGATGATTTTGCATATAAAAAGCGACATACTTATGGAACCATTATTGTAGACGGAAAGACACACGAACCGGTTATATTATTAGATGGAAGAAATGGAGATACACTCAGGGAATGGCTTAAACATAACAAAAATATCAAGGTTGTTACACGCGACAGGGCAAGTGCATATGCAAAAGTAATTGCGGAGGAATTGCCGGATGCAATGCAGGTTGCAGACAGATTTCACCTGCACCAAAATCTTCTGGAGGCAATCAAAAAAGCTTTAAATCATGAACTGCCAGCAACAATAAATATCCCACATGCTAATAAATCTACGGATTTGGAACAACCGTGTAAAAAAAATCGAATCCAATGTGGATAACTGTCCAGGATTTTCAGAAAGACGTTATCAAATGATCTGTCAGATACAGAAGTATTTAAAAGAAGGTTGTAGTTATCGTGAAATTGCAAGGCGGATGAGAATCGGTCGAAATACGATTGCTAAATATCGCGAGGGAGATCCAAAGGAATTGAGTATGTATGGAATCAGACAAAGTAAACTGGATCCTTTTTATGATTTCATAATTCAGTGTTTAAACTCCGGATGGAGTAAAAGTAAGACAGTAAAAGCGATATATGAAAAGGGTTATTGTGGCTCAATCAGTAATGCTTTTGAACATTTATGCAGAATAGAACAGAAGGAAAAGAAATGTTTTGAACCACAGCCATATGTCCGAACTATGACAGAGTGCTTAAAATATAAAACAGGCAGTACAGGGAAAGAGAAAGACTACATCACACGTGAAGGGGTATTCCGACATATATGGATGAATACAGAGCTCACAGAGGACCATAAGAAATATATTTATGAAAAGTATCCAAATATCTGGGAGCTGCACTGTTGTATAAAGGAGTTCCGTAATATATTTAAGAAGCGAAAAGTTCCTTTGTTATATTTATTCGTAGAGAAATATAGTAAGAGTGCTCTAAAGCCACTAAAGAGTTTTGCTGACGGATTAAGACGCGATATTGAAGCAATAGAGAATGCTGTTGCATATGAGTATAGTAATGGCTTCGTGGAAGGAACGAATAGCAGACTCAAAATGATAAAAAGGACCATGTATGGTCGCTGTGGCAAACGGTTGCTGGAGGCTAAATTAAGATATATGAGAAGCAGGGGAAACGGATAATTGCGGAAGAACCCATCCGGGAAGAATATCTTTGGTTTATTTGCAGATGCATCTCCGGACCGCTGGGGGCGTGTTCTTATGAATAAGCGTGAAAGAATACTGGCGGAGAAAGAGGGGCGGAAACCTTCAAAATTGTATGACAGCGACTATTTGCTTGGAGTATATGACGAGACCAGAATGGGAGGTATTCGGCTTAAACTGGATCCTGACGGACCATTTCTTTCAGATGACAGAGAAACAGCGGCTCCGCCCTGGACAACGCTTCGGACATTAGAGGAGGCATCCAGAAACTTTGAAAGTGATGAGAGCGGTTTGCCTGAAAAGTGGCTGAATCAGCTGATTAAGCCGGGTTCTTCTCTTGGCGGCGCCAGACCAAAGGCAACGGTGGCGGATACGGAAGGTCAGCTATGGATTGCAAAATTTCCGTCTAAAAATGATGAAAACGATACAGGGGCCTGGGAAATGGCTGCGCATGACCTGGCGGCCCTTTGTGGATTAAATGTTCCGGAGGCAAAGTTGGAGAAATTTTCTTCTCTGGGAAGCACTTATCTGGTAAAACGGTTTGACCGGGTTCTGGACAGGCGGGTACATTTTGCTTCTGCCATGACTCTTCTGGGAAAAACAGATGGGGCATCTGCGGCTGATGGAACCAGTTATCTGGATATTGCCGCTTTTATAAAATCCTCTGGCGCACAGCCCAGGAAGGATCTTTTAGAGCTCTGGAGACGAATTGTTTTCAATATGGCTGTTACAAACACGGATGATCATTTGCGTAACCATGCTTTTGTTCTTGCAGAGAACGGATGGCGCCTGTCGCCTCTATACGATGTGAATCCGGTTCCTTATGGCGATGAACTTTCCCTGAATGTGGACGAAGAGAATAACGGCATCAGTATTGATCTTGCTATACAGACTGCTGTCAGATTTGGGATTCATGAAAATGATGCAAGGAATTATGCAGAAGATATTTTGAAGATCGTAAGAGAAAACTGGGAAAAGATTGCTGCAGATTACAGGCTGACACGCAGACAGATCGAAGAAATGAGACCTGCATTTAGCGCCTGTTATGACTAAATTGTATGAAATTCCAGGAGCTGGAAAAATGACAAAGAAGTGGAGAATACAGTTTCTGCCGGTGCAGTTACAGTATTCTCTTTTCTTTTCGGCAAACAGTGCTATAATAGAAATGTTTGTGATCAACAGGGGAGAAAATCAGTAAAATGAAGAAAACAAATGATTTCGGCAGGGATTCGATTCCCTTGCTTGTATTGAAAATATCGAT
>DWXL01000121.1 GCA_019119235.1 Candidatus Blautia excrementigallinarum
TCCACACTCAGCACGTCCTGAAGCCGTCCTGTCTTTACGGCTTCTTCCGCCTCGATAAAATCTTTTTCCGCCTGTTCCAGTTCCTCTGTGGCATATGCGCGGGCGCAGGATATGATGTTGCCCGCGGCAAAAGCGGGTACGCCCAGCCGGGAGGCGATCTCATTCCTGGAAGCTCCTTCCTCCGTCATCTGCTTCGCCAGAAAGAGCTGGCGGTACTGTTTCGACAGCAGGAAAAGGATCCTCATAGGCGGTTCTTTCAATGTCAGAAGGTCATAGTACAGATCCAGGGCGCGCTTCTGGTTCTTCTCCGTCACGGCGCGGACCATATCAAAAATCTTGTTGGCTGTCCGGGTGGTGCACACTGCCTCGATATCCTGAGCCCTTACCACATCGCGCCCCATGGTATAGGTGATCAGCTTCTCAAGCTCCATACGGATATTTCCCATATCTGTTCCTGTTTTCGTGAGGAACAACTCCATATCCCGGGCGGTGATCTTCCTGCCTTCCCTTGCAAGAACTCCCGCCGCCCAGTTCATCAGCGTTTTTTCATCCTGTCTGGCAAACTCGGAGATTCTTCCGCAGGCCTTTACCGCCTTGTACATCCGGCTCCGCCTGTCCACTTCCTCCTCCACAAAGACCAGGTGCAGATAATCCGGCAGATCCTTCATGTAATCCGCCAGTTCGTCACATTTGTTCTTGAAGAAACCGGAGTTTTCTACGAGAATGGTTCTGGTAGAGGCGAAAAAAGGCATCGTCTCGCAGAGATCGATCATCTCTTTTACCTCGATCCCCTTGCCCTCAAATCTGGTAAAATTCATGGTGTCATCGTCAGGATTCAGCGCCTTTATCAGCTTTTCCTTATACTGCTGCCGAAGATACGCCTCCTCCCCGTAAAGGAGATATGCTTTTTTGAAATTTCCTGTCTTAATGTCTTCCTGTAAACCCTTCACCTGGAATCTCCTGTCCTTTCCGCTGCGTTCCGTCTGATGCCGTCATATCGAAAACCAGTCCAGCATACTGCCTGTGATCCGCTCATACAGGAAGTATAACATATCCCTTCCAGCAGGACAATTTCATTTTCTCCTGTTTAAATGAAAGATTTTGTCAAAATAGGAATATATAACTTATACCCCAATTCGTTCAGCATGAACCTTTTTCTTATGGAAACTGACTGCGATGACAGATTTACAAACAGGACATTTTATTTTGATAATGCCCTCCACTGTTTCCGGGTCTGCGTCAAGCAGTCTTTTATTTTTACAGCATGGACAAGCCACTTGTACTTCCTGCTTATCTTTTTGCCACCCGCGTGTTCCTAAAATGGCTTCTACAGGAACAGCTAAAATCTGCGTCATTTTTAATAGCATACAAACATCAAGATTCGCTGTTCCATTTTCGATTCGGGAAAGTGTGACCGCAGATATATCCAGGGCTTCTGCAAATTTATCCTGAGACAAATCATGCCTTTTTCGTAGTGTTCGGATTCTGCTGCCAACTTCTATCCGTTTATCTGTATGTATATTTTCCATTATTATTCCCGCCTCCCAAAACATACGTTCTCTTCTCTGTAGTATTATTATACGAATATATGTTCTTTTTTTCAATGTATTTTTCTTTTTTTCTTAAAAAATCTATTTTTTTCAGGGAGAAATATTGGACTATACTCTTTTTATTACCATGCGCAAGTTTCCTCATATCACTGAAACAGCTCTGCCCATGTATCAGCTCCAACGACCCCGTCCACAATAAGCCCTCGGGAATTCTGGAATTTCCGCACAGCCTGCTCCATGCCTGGGCCAAACTCAGCGTCAATATTTCCTGAGTAAAATCCTTTCGACGCAAGGATCCCTTCCGCAATGGCTGTCAGCGTCCCGGATGAACCGTAACTGGTCAGTGTGGCTCCCGCAGCTTCTCTACAGGATGCGTCGAACGTATTGCCTTCCAGGGATAACCTTTTTCCATACAGCCTGTTAAGGATATCTTTCCATACCAGCAGGGATCCCTGCCTTGTTTTCGGGCCGAAGCTTCCATCCTCTTCCAGCGGCTCTCCCATATATGTCGTGAGCAAAGAACTGTACCAGGTATTCAGCCACCTCTGGTAACTTTCTGTCTGTGACTTCGCCTGTATTGTCCCTTCCGGCAGGAAGCCTTCTCCAGTATCCATTTCCCCGCTGCCTCCTCCGGCTTCATAGTTAATAATACAGTATCCCAGTATATTGTGATCCGTCAGAAGATAGTTTTTTTCTCTGACAGTCCCTCCGTTGCTGTCGCCATACAAGGCGGAGGTATTTCCTTCATTGGTATATACCCTTCCATCCTTTATCTCTGTTACCCTTCCGACATGCCGGTAATCCTGAAAGATTACCAGGGCCCCGGCCTGCGGGAAACCGGAGACACCCCCTGCGCTTTGAAACGCGCGGTAAATGCAGGCGCAGTTATATGCCTGGTAATGCTCTTTATCCATATGGAAATGTCCCAACGCAGCGTCCACTCCGAAAGTCTTTGCCTCCAGCCAGAACTGGTAAGTAGCGCACCAGGGCTGTCCCTGGCAGCCTTCCAGCCCCCAATTATCTACGTCTCTGGAATATTTCGTGTAATTCCGGTATCCGTGCAGATTGCCAGCTCAACCGGACACCTGTGCCATATTCGGCGGACAGTCCGAGACATAATTAGCGGACAAGCAGGGACGCTTTAACCGGACAATATATCTTCAGATATAATAAGCTTATCTCCTAAAAATGGAGAAATATTATATCTGGAGGTCCTACTATGGATTACAAAAAAGTACTACGGCTTCACTTTGTGAACCATCTTAGCTGCCGTGAGATTGCCGAAAGCTGCGGCGACTGCAGCAAAACAACTGTCAACGAGTTCCTGAAACGCTTCAGGGAGAATCCGGAGCTTTCATACCCTTTACCGGCAGATGTCACGAATGAATACATCGGAAACATGCTTTATAAAAAGCCTGGTGTATCGACAGATCAGCTCCTCTACCGGGATTTTAACAAGGAAGCTGTCTACAAGGCTCTGGCCCGCAAAGGAGAGACCCTGAAGCATCTGTGGCAGAAATACAATGCCATAGGTGTCGTAGATGGAAAGAAGCCAATGAGCTATCGCCAGTACTGCAGGCGTTACAGCGAATGGGCTGATTCCAAACAGCTGACTTTCCACATCCAGCGTTATCCCGGCGTCAATCTCGAATTGGATTACGCCGGAAAGCAGCTCTATCTGCATAGCCGGCGGAACCCGGAAGAGACCATAAAGGTTACTATTTTTATCGCTGCCCTCACTTACAGTGACTACTTTTATGCCGAAGGCATGACGGAATGCGATATCCGGAACTGGATCCGGGTAAACAATAACGCGCTGGCCTATTTTGGCGGCGTGACTCCGACGGTTACCCCGGATAACTGCAAGGTGGCGGTTGCCCGGAACAAAGACTGGATCAGCCCTGTCCTGAATAAAGACTTCCAGGCATGGGCAGAACATAACAATACGGTTTTAACCCCGGCCAAGGTAAAATCACCCCGCTGGAAACCGGTGGTAGAGGGGCACGTAAAGCTCCTTACCATGCATATCCTTATGGACATGGAGGATATGGTATTTTATTCACTGGATGACTTAAACCGCGTCCTGATGGAGAAGGTCGCCGCCGAGAACCGGAAACCCTTTGAAGGGCTCTCTTATTCCCGGTACGATCTCTTTACAACAGAAGAGAAGGAGACTCTTCTGCCCCTTCCGCCCAGCCGCTTTGAATACCTGGAACGAAAGACCGTTAAAGTAGCACAAGATTTCTCCTTCACCTTCGACAA
>DWXL01000122.1 GCA_019119235.1 Candidatus Blautia excrementigallinarum
TGGAGAACAGATGAAGAGGCTGTCCGCAAAGCCAGACAGGTTTTGGACAGACTGCAGGGAGAATAGGATATGGGAGAATTTCTGAAAGAAAACAGAGAACGGATCGTCCGTGGATATCACGAGACTGTACAGAGATTTCCTGCTGTATTTGAAGAGATCAATGCCAGGATGGAAAGTCTGGATCCGGAGATCCGCCTTGCCATGCAGTATCTTTACATGACAATGCCTTACAGCGATATCGGTAATTATTCATTTGATATCTTTCTTGATTACGCGGAAAACAGTGTAAAAATATGGAGAGAATATGAGGCGGTCAAGGCGCTTCCGGAAATGATCTATCTGAATTATGTTCTTTACCACAGGGTAAATGAAGAGGAGATCGCTCCCTGCCGGAGACTTTTCTCTTCAGAAATCCATGCTTTCATGGAAAAAAACGGAAAATCTGATCTGCTGGAAGAGAAAAACAGAAAATCCGCGGCGGAAGAAGTAAACTACTGGTGCGCCCAGGAAGCTACCTATCACTGCAGCGACGACAGGACGCTGTCCGCCCTGGCGGTATACCGCAGAGGAAACGGACGGTGCGGAGAAGAATCCGTATTTACAGTGAACGCGATGAGGAGCATCGGAATTCCGGCCAGACAGGTATACGCGCCGAAATGGTCCCACTGTGACGACAATCATGCCTGGGTGGAAATCTGGCATGAGGGCGTATGGTATTTTCTCGGCGCATGCGAACCTGCGCCCCTGAATCACGGATGGTTTACAAATGCGTCTTCCAGGGCCATGATGGTTCATTCCAGATGGTTTGACACTGTTTCCTCCGGCGGGAAAGAAACAGGAAAAGAGGGCATGGTGACCATGCTGAACGAACTCCGGAGATATGCCAGGACTGCGGAGATTTGTGTTAAAGTCCTTGACAGGGATGAAAGACCGGTTAAAGGAGCCCATATATATTTCCAGGTGCTGAATTACTCGGAATTTGCTTCAGTTGCCCGCGGGGTGACAGATGAGAACGGCGAATGCAGGCTGACGACAGGATCAGGAAGTCTTGCGCTCCAGATTGTTTACAAAAAGTGGTGGGAATGTGTCTTTGCCGACACAAGATCCTGCACGCAATATACGGTTGTAGTCGGAAAGGATCAAAAAGAAGAAAATGTCTGGACGGAAACAGATATGTTCGCTCCTCTGGACGCTCCGGTGAATCCTTCCACTATGACTTCCGGACAGAAAGAAGAAAGGGACGCCCGCCTGGAAAAGGCGGCGGCATACCGCATTTCCCGGAAGGAAAACTGGAAAAATCCGGAATGTGAAAAATTCCTGCGGGGAGAATCCGGAGAGGACGCGGCAGACGGAGACGCTCTTGACACACTGCGCGGCGAACTTCTGGAAGTTCTCACAGAAAAAGACAGGACAGATCTCAGGGCAGAAGTTCTGGAGGAACATCTGAAATATGCCCTTCCCTACGAGGAGAATATGGAGCACAATCTGTTTGTATCCTGTGTCCTGAACCCCAGAGTGGACGACGAAGTTCTGATGAAATACAGGGAAGCGGTGGAGAACGCCTTCACAGAAGAAGAGAAGGATCTGTTCCGCGAAGATCCCCGTATGATATGGGAAACCGTTGATAAGAAGATCACTTCCGTGCCGGAAAAAGAAAGGGAAAGCGTGATCACCACTCCTTTAGGATGTCTGAAAACAGGAACAGGAAGTCCGCGTTCCAAAAAGATCCTCGCCGCGGCGATCGCCAGAACTCTGGGGATCCCGGCCAGACTGAATCCGGAAGACCGTTCCGTGGAATACTGGAAAGACGGCGCTTTCGTTCTCATGGTGCCCGGAAAGGAAAAGAACTGCCGGATAAAACTGTCGTCAGGAGACGATACCGTATGGAAGTATTTCCAGAACTGGTCCATGGGAAAACTGGAAAAAGGAGTGTATACTTCCCTGCGTCTGGGCAATCTCCCATGGAAGGACGGGATACTGGAAGTGGACCTGGAAGAGGGAAGCTACCGTATCGTCACATCCAACAGACTTCCCAATGGAAATATTTTCGCGTATCTTTATCATTTTTCGGTGAAGGCCGGAGAGGAAAAACAGGCGGAACTGATCCTGCGCAAAGCAGATCTTGGAGATATGCTGGAAAATATCAGCCTTCCGGAATTCGAACTGAGAAAAGACGAAGCGGGAACAGAAAAAGTAAAAGCTTCTGATCTGACAGAAGAGGGAAAGCATATTCTGATGTTTCTGGAGGAGAGCCGGGAACCTACGGAGCATATTCTCAATGAAATGATGGAGCAGGAAAACGCTTTTAAAGCTCATGAATCGAAGATTATCTTTGTAGTACAGAGCAGAGAGGCGCTGAATGATCCCACCATTAAGAAAACCCTTTCCGTTTTCCCGGAGATCAGGGTTTACTACGACCGTTTTGAAGATCATATCGAACTTCTTGGAAGAAGGATGTATGTGGACCACGAGAAACTTCCGCTGATCATCGTGACAGATGGTGGACTGAACGGCATTTATGCCGCCAGCGGCTATAATGTGGGAACAGGAGACATGCTCCTTCGTCTGATGTGATCCGTTATGAATCTTCTATAGCGGCTTCAGAGTGTTTTGTGTTATAATAGTTGACAGAAAATATAAAGGGGGATTGCAGTTATGAAAATCTACTGCGGAAAAGATTATAAGGAGATGAGCCGTATAGCGGCAAATATCATCTCCGCGCAGATTATCCTGAAACCGGACTGCGTACTGGGACTTGCCACAGGTTCAACGCCGGTGGGCACATATGAGAATCTCGTGGAATGGTATAAACAGGGAGATCTTGATTTCTCTCAGGTGACAAGTGTGAACCTGGACGAGTACAAAGGCCTTTCCGGAGATAATGATCAGAGCTACCGTTACTTTATGAACAAGAATCTCTTTGACCATGTAAATATCGACAAGAGCAGGACTTTTGTTCCCAACGGACTTGAGCCGGACAGTGAGAAAGCAAGCAAAGAATACGACGCAATCATTGAGAGCGTAGGAGGAGTGGACCTTCAGCTTCTGGGGATCGGACATAACGGACATATCGGTTTCAACGAGCCGGCAGACGAATTCTGCAAGGGAACACACTGCGTGGATCTGACGGCGAGCACTATTGAGGCAAACAAGCGCTTCTTCGAAAAAGAGGAAGACGTTCCCCGTCAGGCTTATACAATGGGAATCGGAACGATCATGAAGGCGAAGAAGATTCTTCTTGTAGCCTCCGGTGCGGACAAGGCGGAGATCATCGCGAAATCCCTTACCGGACCGGTTACTCCCCAGGTTCCGGCGTCTATCCTGCAGTTCCACAACGACGTGACTGTAGTATGCGACGAGGCTGCGTTCAGCAAACTGAAATAATCATGGAAAGACTGTATAAAAAGCTGGAAGAATACGCAAAAACGGATTACTACCCCTTCCACATGCCGGGGCATAAAAGAAATCCCCTGTCTGTGGCAGGGGATTTTCCCGTTGAAAGGGATATTACAGAAATACATGGATTTGATAATCTTCATCATCCGGAGGGAATCATAAGAGAGGCAGAAGAGGCCGCGGCGTCTCTTTACGGGACAAAAGAAAGTTTTTACAGTGTCAACGGAAGTACGGCGGCGATACTGTCCGCTGTATCGGCATCCGTAAAAAAAGAAGGGCATATCCTTATAGCCAGAAATTGCCATAAGGCTGTTTATCATGCGGCCTATCTCCGGGGACTGAAGGTATCCTGCATTTATCCACGGGAAGATTCTGAACTGGGGATAAATGGAGGAGTCTCTCCGGAAGATGTGGAAAACTGTCTTAACAGCGGCAAAGATATCGAAGCCGTCCTGATCACTTCGCCAACTTATGACGGAGTTGTATCTGATGTAAAAGGCATTGCGGAGACTGTCCACAGGTTCGGGATTCCTCTTATTGTGGACGAGGCTCATGGAGCGCATTTCTCTTTCTCCGGATATTTCCCGGAGTCCGCCCTGGATCTGGGCGCAGACATCGTGATCCACAGTGTGCACAAAACTCTGCCGTCCATGACGCAGACTGCTCTTCTCCACAGATGTACAGACAGAGTTGACAGGGATCTTCTCGTCAGATTCATGGGAATCTATCAGAGCAGCAGTCCCTCTTATATTCTTATGGCAGGGATCGACGCCTGTATGGACATGATATTAAAGAATGGGGACAGAATGTTCCGGGAATATGCGGAAAATCTGGACCGTGTGAGAAAAAGCCTGTCCGGATGCGGCTGTATCCGGCTGATAATGCCGGAAAAAAACAGAGAGAAGGGGATTTTTGATTACGACAGGTCGAAGATCCTGCTATCCACTGTGCACAGTTCTCTCAACGGAAGACAGCTTCACCGGATCCTCAGAGAAGAATTTCATCTGGAGATGGAAATGGAAACGGAGAACTATGTACTCGCCCTTACTTCCCCGGGAGATACAAAGGAAGGTTTTGAACGTCTTCTGAAAGCGGTTGAAGAAATTGACCGCAGAGAATCGTTAAAAGAAATAAAGACGGAACAGAAGAAAAATACCGCGGCCTGCTGCAGAATGGAATCTTTTATGAAGATCAGCGAGGCTATGGACGCGCCGCAGGTAAGGATTCCGCTGGAAGAAAGCGTCGGAAGGATCTCTGCGGAATTTGCATATCTATATCCTCCAGGTATACCGCTTATCGTTCCGGGAGAAGAGATCACTGGACTTTTTGTACAAAATATGAGAAGATACGTGGAAGAAGGATTTGACCTTCAGGGTCTCAGCGATATGTCGGACAGAACGATCTGCGTACTTTCTGATCATGCGGCTGATATGAAATAACATAAGCGGCTGACAGATAGCGCCGGATCCTTGGACCATAAAGGAAACATTACAGGGAAGATAAAAGACAGTATGGGAAAAATATTTTATATCATGGGAAAGAGCGCTTCGGGGAAAGATAAAATATATTCGATACTTCTGGCGGATCAGGAACTGAATCTCCGGAAAATGGTGCTCTATACAACACGTCCCGTCCGTGAAGGAGAAGAAAACGGAAAACAGTATTTTTTTACCGATGACAAAAAACTGAAAGAATTCCAGAAATCAGGAAAGCTGATTGAAAGCCGTTCCTACCATACAGTACATGGTATCTGGACATATTTTACCGCCGACGACGGCCAGGTAAAACTGAACGAAGCCGATTATCTGGGAATCGGGACTCTGGAATCTTACCGGAAGCTGAAGGAATATTACGGAGAGGAAAACGTTCTTCCGATATATATCCAGGTAGAGGACGGGGAGAGGCTGAGAAGAGCTCTTGTAAGGGAACAGAAACAGGAAGAGCCGAAATATTCGGAGATGTGCCGCCGTTTTCTGGCGGATCAGGAAGATTTTTCGGAAAAAAATGTAATGGACGCAGGAATTGGGATCCGGTTTGAAAACGACGATCTGGATATATGTGTCAAAAATATTTCGAATTATATAAAATCCGCAACATAAGCAAAAATAGTTTTTATTAGAAGATAAAGTATGATATAATGAAGCATATACAGCGAACAAAGTTTCGTTTAATATAAAATAAGCGAGGTGATTCTGAATGGTTGGTTTCAACGAGATTATCGGACATGAAGAGATTATAAGACATTTAAAGAACGCAATGAAGACCGGAAAGATTTCTCATTCTTATATTTTTTCCGGACGTCCGGGATCCGGAAAGAAGCTTCTGGCTTCCACATATGCCATGACGCTTCAGTGCGAGGCGGGGGGAACAGAGCCATGTCAGAAATGCGATTCCTGTAAGAAGGCTCTGGGAAAGAATCATCCGGATATCATTTATGTGAATCATGAGAAACCGGGGATCATCAGTATTGATGAGATCAGGGATCAGGTGATCTCTGACGTGGCAATTAAGCCATACTGCAGTCCCCATAAGATATACATCATTCCGGATGCGGAGATGATGACCGTACAGGCGCAGAATGCCCTTCTGAAGACAATCGAGGAGCCGCCGGAATATGCGGTGATCATGCTGCTGACCGCCAATGCGGACGCGCTGCTTCCCACGATCCAGTCCCGCTGCGTGCGTCTGGATCTCAAGGTTGTGGATGACAGCCTTGTGAAGAAGTATCTCATGGAGCGTCTTCATGTGCCGGATTACCAGGCGGAGATAGATGCCTCTATTGCCCAGGGAAGTATCGGCAGGGCGAAGGAGGCGGCCACTTCGGAGGAATTTTCCAAGATTACCGAGAATGCTCTGAAGATACTGAAATATGCCAATACCATGGAGGTTTATGAACTGGCGGACGAGATCAAAACTCTTTCTGTCGAGAAGAACAATATCGGAGATTATCTGGATATTTTTCAGTTCTGGTTCCGCGACGTCCTTATGTTTAAGGCTACAAGAGAGATCGATAATCTGGTATTCAAGCAGGAAATTAATTTTATCAGGGAACAGGCAAGCCAGCGTTCCTATGAAAATCTGGAAAAGATCCTTGAGGCAATCGAGAAGACAAAAGTACGTCTCAAAGCAAATGTAAACTTTGAGCTTGCCCTTGAGCTTCTTTTCCTGACCATCAGGGAGAGATAATCAGAATGACAAAAGTAGTAGGCATCAGATTCCGTAATGTGGGAAAAGTTTATTATTTTAATCCTAAAGGATATAAGATGAAGGCAGGAGATCATGTTATTGTGGAGACTGCCCGGGGAATAGAATACGGCCGTGTGGTCCTGGAGCCGAAGGAGGTCGGCGAGGATGAAGTGGTTCACCCGCTGAAAGAAGTTCTCCGTGTGGCTACGGCGGAAGATGACGAAAGAGAAAAGCAGAACCGGATCAGGGAGAAGGATGCTTTTAAGATCTGCCAGAAAAAGATCCGCGAGCATGGTCTGGAAATGAAACTGATCGATGCGGAATATACCTTTGACAACAATAAGGTGTTGTTTTATTTTACTGCGGACGGAAGAATTGATTTCCGCCAGCTGGTTAAGGATCTGGCGGCAATTTTCAAGACCAGGATCGAGCTTCGGCAGATCGGCGTAAGAGATGAGACAAAAATTCTGGGAGGTATCGGTATCTGCGGCAGATGTCTCTGCTGCCATACTTATCTGACAGAATTTGCGCCGGTATCCATTAAGATGGCTAAGGAACAGAACCTGTCTCTGAATCAGACGAAAATATCCGGAGTATGCGGAAGGCTGATGTGCTGTCTGAAGAATGAACAGGAGACATATGAGGAACTGAATAAAAAACTTCCCGGAACAGGGGATACTGTAACTCTGCCCGACGGCATGCAGGGAACGGTTCAGAGCGTAAATGTGCTGAGACAGCTGGTGAAAGTGATCGTCGAGGTTAATGATGAGAAAGAAATACAGGAATTTCCGGCATCAGAACTGAAATTCCGTCCCAGAAAGAAAAAAGTCAAAGTTACTGAGAAGGAAATGAAGGAACTGAAGAAACTGGAAGATGAAGAAGGAGATTCCAAAGGTCATGGAAAAAAATCCGCGGAATAATCTGATCATGTCGGGAGAGCGGCTGGACGACCTCCAGAACGGATACTATGTTATTCAGAATCCGGATAAATTCTGTTTCGGAATGGACGCTGTGCTGCTGTCCGGTTTTGCCAGAATCAGAAAAAATGAAAAAGTTCTGGATATGGGGACAGGAACGGGGATCATTCCCATACTTCTGCGCGCAAAGACAGAAGGAAAACATTTTACAGGACTTGAAATACAGGAAGAATGCGCGGATATGGCAAGAAGAAGCGTGGCCTTTAACGGTCTGGAGCCGGAGATAGATATTGTCTGCGGTGATATAAAAGAAGCTGCTGAGATTTTCGGAGCAGCTTCTTTTCATGTGGTAACGTCCAATCCGCCATATATGATCGGGAAGCACGGTCTTACCAATCCCCACATGGCGAAAGCTATCGCAAGACATGAGATCCTGTGTACCCTGGAGGATGTAGTCGGCCAGGCCGCGAAAGTCCTCACAGACAGGGGAAGGTTTTATATGGTGCACAGGCCGTTCCGCCTGGCGGAGATCTTTCAGGTATTGACGAAGTACCGGCTGGAGCCGAAGCGTATGCAGCTGGTATATCCCTTTATCGACAGGGAGCCGAATATGATCCTGATCGAGGCGTGCAAAGGGAGGAATCCCAGGATTCAGGTGGATCCTCCGGTGATCGTATACAAAAAGCCCGGGGAGTATACAGAGCAGATACTGAAGATTTACGATATGATCTGAGCATCGGAATGGAAACTGGCGAATGGCGGCTGAGAGGAAGAAGGAAAAACATGAACGGAAAATTATTTTTATGCGCAACGCCCATCGGCAATCTTGAGGATATCACCCTCCGTGTTCTGCGTACCCTTAAAGAGGCCGACCTGATCGCGGCGGAGGATACGAGGAACAGCATCAGGCTTCTGAACCATTTTGAAATCAGAACGCCTATGACCAGCTATCATGAATACAACAAAATCGAGAAAGCACGCACCCTGATCGAAAAAATGCAGTCAGGAATGAACATAGCCCTGATCACAGACGCGGGAACTCCCGGGATCTCTGATCCGGGAGAGGAACTGGTGAGGATGTGCTATGAGGCCGGAATCGAGGTGACTTCTCTTCCGGGTCCCGCGGCGTGCGTTACAGCCCTTACTTTATCCGGGCTTCCCACAAGAAGATTTGCCTTTGAGGCTTTTCTGCCTATGGAGAAAAAAGAACGCAGGGAAATCCTCGAGGAACTTGTGAATGAAACAAGGACGATCATTCTTTACGAAGCGCCCCACAAACTTATAAGAACTCTGAAAGATCTGAGAGAAGTTCTGGGAAACAGGAGAATGACCCTTTGCAGGGAGCTGACAAAAAAACATGAGACTGCGTTCCGTACGACCATCGACGATCTGATCGCATATTATGAGAATGAAAAACCTCTGGGAGAATGTGTTCTGGTGATCGAGGGGAAAAGCCGCCGGGAGATCAGGGAAGAGAAGGCGGCATCCTGGGAGGAGATCTCTCTGGAGGAACATATGGAGATCTATGAGAAGCAGGGACTTTCCCGGAAAGACGCCATGAAGCAGGTGGCGAAGGACAGAGGAATATCAAAAAGGGACGTGTATCAGCAGCTTATCTAAAAATTAATGGCAGAAACAGGGCTTTTGTGCTATAATAAATTCGTATTAGTATGTCTTTTTGATGGATTGCCGCAGTAAATGCGGCAATTAATATGAAATACCAGGGGGCATATCTGGACCACCGCGGCAAACGCGGTAATAATTATGAAAATACAGGAGGAAGTTCATGGGCGGAGAGAATACAGAGTACGGAGCGGATCAGATTCAGATCCTGGAAGGACTGGAAGCTGTGCGTAAAAGACCGGGAATGTACATCGGAAGTACATCAAGCCGGGGACTGCATCATCTTGTATATGAAATCGTAGATAATTCAGTAGATGAAGCGCTGGCGGGATACTGTACAGAAATTCATGTAACGATCAATCCTGACAATTCTATTACAGTTGTAGATAACGGAAGAGGAATTCCCGTTGGGATCAACCATAAGGCGGGAATCCCTGCAGTTGAAGTTGTATTTACTATTCTCCACGCCGGCGGCAAATTCGGCGGCGGGGGATATAAAGTTTCCGGCGGCCTCCACGGAGTGGGAGCTTCTGTTGTAAACGCTCTTTCGGAGTGGCTGATGGTTACGATCTGTCATGAAGGCAAGAAATATCAGCAGAGATATGAGAGAGGACACACCATGTATCCTCTTAAAGTCGTGGGAGACTGTGATCCGGAAATGACGGGAACCAGGGTGGATTTTCTTCCGGACAAAGAGATTTTCGAGGAAACTGTTTTTGATTACGACATCCTGAAACAGCGCCTCCGAGAGATGGCTTTTCTGACAAAAGGCCTGAAGATCATTCTCACAGATACAAGAGAAGATTCCCAGAAAGAAAAAACTTTTCACTATGAAGGCGGTATCCGGGAGTTCGTAACATATCTGAACAGGAGCAAGGAGCCTCTGTATCCGGACGTTATTTACTGTGAAGGAGAAAAAGACGGAGTCGCTGTGGAAGTCGCCATGCAGCACAACGATTCCTACACAGAGAATACTTACGGTTTTGTCAATAACATCAATACGCCGGAGGGCGGAACGCACATCATGGGATTCCGCAACGCTCTGACGAAGACATTCAACGATTACGCCAGAAAGAACAAATTACTGAAAGACAGCGAGCCGAACCTCAGCGGAGACGATATCAGAGAGGGCCTTACAGCGATCGTAAGCGTTAAGATAGAAGAACCGCAGTTTGAGGGACAGACGAAGCAGAAACTTGGAAACAGCGAAGCCAGAGGCGCGGTGGATTCCGTGGTAAGCCGGCAGTTGGAGATTTTCCTTGAGCAGAATCCTGTTGTCGCCAAAGCCACTGTTGAGAAATCTGTCCTCGCGCAGAGGGCGCGGGAAGCGGCCCGCAAAGCGAGGGATCTCACAAGAAGGAAATCAGCTCTTGACGGCATGTCTCTTCCCGGTAAACTTGCGGACTGTTCTGACAAGGATCCGAAGAACTGCGAGATCTATATCGTAGAGGGAGATTCCGCAGGCGGTTCTGCCAAAACCGCGAGAAACCGCGCGACACAGGCGATCCTTCCGTTGAGGGGCAAGATCCTTAATGTGGAGAAGGCCCGCCTGGACAAGATATACGGAAACAAAGAGATCAAGGCGATGATCACGGCTTTTGGCACAGGTATCCACGAGGATTTTGATATCTCAAAACTCCGCTATCATAAGATCATTATCATGACAGATGCCGATGTGGACGGCGCCCATATCGCAACCCTTCTTCTGACGTTCCTGTATCGTTTTATGCCGGAACTGATCAAACAGGGATATGTATATCTGGCGCAGCCTCCTCTTTATAAGATCGAGAAAAATAAAAAGGTCTGGTATGCTTACGACGATGCGGAGCTGAACCGGATCCTTGAGGAAATCGGCCGCGACAACAATAATAAGATACAGCGGTACAAAGGACTTGGAGAAATGGACGCGGAGCAGCTCTGGGAAACCACCATGGATCCGGAGAAGCGAATTCTCTTAAGAGTCACTATGGATGAGTCTGCTACTTCAGAGATTGACCTGACGTTTACGACTCTGATGGGAGACAAAGTAGAGCCAAGACGAGAGTTTATCGAAGAAAACGCAAGATTTGTAGAAAATCTGGATATCTAGGAGAATAAAAAATGGAAGACAATATTTTTGATAAAGTCCATGAGGTGGATCTGCAGAAAACCATGGAAAAGTCATATATCGACTATGCCATGAGCGTAATCGCGTCCCGTGCTCTTCCGGATGTAAGGGACGGACTGAAGCCGGTGCAGAGAAGAGTTCTGTATTCCATGATCGAACTGAACAACGGCCCGGATAAACCGCACCGTAAATGCGCCCGTATCGTCGGCGATACCATGGGTAAATATCATCCCCACGGCGACAGTTCTATTTACGGCGCCCTTGTAAACATGGCGCAGGACTGGTCCACCAGATATCCGCTGGTAGACGGTCACGGGAACTTCGGTTCCGTGGACGGCGACGGCGCGGCGGCGATGAGGTACACGGAAGCCCGTCTCAGCAAGATATCCATGGAGATGCTGGCTGATATTAATAAGAATACGGTTGATTTTCAGCCGAACTTTGACGAGACGGAGAGAGAGCCGGTAGTGCTTCCCTCCCGTTATCCCAATCTTCTGGTGAACGGAACTTCCGGAATCGCGGTAGGTATGGCGACGAATATCCCGCCGCATAACATTCGTGAAGTGGTCAATGCTGTTGTAAAGATCATCGATAATATTATCGAGGAGCAGAGAGAGACCACCATGGAAGAGCTTCTGGAGATCGTGAAGGGACCGGATTTCCCCACAGGGGCAACGATCCTTGGAACCAGAGGGATTGAAGAAGCGTATCGCACCGGAAGGGGTAAGATACGCGTCCGTGCGGTGACGAACATTGAGACTCTGCCCAACGGCAAATCGAGGATCATTGTAACAGAGCTTCCCTATCTTGTGAACAAAGCCCGTCTCATCGAGAAGATCGCGGAGCTTGTCCGCGAGAAGAAAATCGACGGGATCACGGATTTGAACGACCATTCCAGCAGGGAAGGCATGCGGATCTGTATAGACCTGCGCAAAGACGCCAATGCGAACGTGGTGCTGAACCAGCTTTATAAACATACCCAGCTTCAGGATACTTTCGGCGTGATCATGCTCTGTTTGGTATCCAACAGGGGAAGCCTGGAACCGAAGGTTCTGAACCTGTCAGAAATGCTGAAGTATTATCTGGCGCATCAGGAGGATGTTGTAACCAGAAGGACTCAGTACGATCTGAATAAAGCGCAGGAGCGCGCTCATATTTTGGAGGGTCTTCTCAAGGCGCTTGACAACATTGACGAAGTGATCCGTATCATCAGGGGATCCAGAAGCGTTCAGATCGCGAAACAGGAACTGATGGACCGCTTTGAGCTGACAGACGTACAGGCTCAGGCGATCGTGGATATGCGTCTCCGCGCTCTCACAGGTCTGGAAAGAGAGAAACTGGAGACCGAGTACGCGGAACTTATGGAAAGAATCCGTAAATTAAAAGCAATCCTTGCGGACAGGAATCTCCTTCTCAGAGTGATACGGGAAGAGATCCTTGCTATTTCCGAGAAATACGGGGATGACAGAAGAACCGCTATCGGTTTTGACGCCTACGATATTTCCATGGAAGATATGATCCCCAGGGAAAACACGGTTATAACCATGACGAAACTTGGTTATATCAAGAGAATGACCGTCGATAATTTCCGCAGCCAAAACAGGGGCGGCAAGGGTATCAAGGGCATGCAGACCCTGGAGGATGATTATATCGAAGAACTGATGATGACCACTACGCATCATTATGTAATGTTCTTTACCAATACCGGGCGGGTATACCGTCTTAAGGCTTACGAGATTCCGGAGGCGGGAAGGACGGCCAGAGGTACGGCGATCATCAATCTTCTCCAGCTGATGCCGGATGAAAAAATTACAGCGGTTATTCCTATTAACCGGTTTGAGGAAGGCCAGTATCTGATGATGGCTACCCGAAACGGTCTTGTTAAGAAAACGCCCATACAGGAGTACGCAAATGTCCGGAAGGTTGGTCTTGCGGCAATCGCGCTCCGGGATGATGATGAACTGATCGAAGTAAAGGCTACCAATAATAAGAAAGATGTTATTCTGGTAACGAAGTACGGACAGTGCATCCGATTTAAGGAAACAGATGTGAGAAGTACAGGAAGGGTTTCCATGGGCGTCAGAGGAATCAATCTGGCTGACGGAGACGAAGTGGTTGCCATGCAGCTGAATTCCCAGGGATATTATCTTCTGGTCGTTTCAGAGAACGGCATGGGTAAAATGACTTCCATCAGTGAATTTGCTGTTCAAAACAGAGGCGGCAAAGGCGTGAAATGTTATAAGATCACAGAGAAAACCGGAAATGTGATCGGCGCCAAGGCTGTTAATGAAGAGAACGAGATCATGATGATCAATACAGAGGGAATCATTATCCGTCTGCAGTGCTCGGATATCTCCATTCTGGGAAGAATCACGTCAGGAGTGAAGTTAATCAATCTTCCTGACGGCGTTACAGTTGCAAGTTTCGCGAAAGTCAGAGAAAAAGAAGAAGAAAAAAGAACTGATGACAGCAGTGAAACAGCAGGAGAAAAAGCAGAAGAGACTGCAGAACCTGCGAAAGAAGATAATATACCATTAGAAGAGTAAGAGGTAAACAATAGTTATGGATAAGGAGAAAACCGTCAGACGCTCAGGAAGTGCGCGGCGGCGGACATCAGTAAAGAACAAACCATCAGAGAATAAGGGAAGGCGTCCTGCAAAGGCGCCTTCGATGAAACTGCTGGATATCAGGATCATCGGAGGAGCAGTACTGGTTGTTGCATTGATCGTTATACTGGTCCTGGTCTTCAGAGGATGCGGTGTGAGTCATAAGACACCGGAAGGAGTAGTACGGGCATTGGTTGAATCTTATGGCAGTGGCAGTGAAAGAAAAATCAGGGACTGTTATGGAGTAAAAAAAGCAGATGATGATCTTCAGAATGAGATTACAGCTACCATCGAGTATTTTAAGGCACATGATCCAGAGAAAATCGAGATAAGTGACTGTAATATAATTTATGAAGACGGCGATTATACATACGTATATATTGTATACGGGTTCAATCTGAAAAATGGAGAAACATATCCCTGCATCAGTACCTACATGACTCAGAAAAAAGACGGCAAGTATTATGTGCTTGCACCTTCGGAAATAACGGATGAACTGAGTACGCAGGCGGCAGAGAAGTATGCTTCTTTTATGCAGACAGATGCGTATAAAGATTATGTCACTGCATATGAAACTTTTACAAAAAAGAATCCGGGATATGAAGAGAAGTTTGCCGCAGAACTGAACTGATTACGATCTGTTAAGGAGTGGAAGCGTTAAAATGAAAAGAATTATAATGATGGTACTGAGAAATATTCTTCTTGTTCCTTTTGCCTGGTGCAAACTCTGCTGGTATGCAGCCCATGCCGATCAGTATCCTGAAGATAAATTATATGCTCTTCTCAAACAGATTGACAGACGTGCAAATAAGGGCGGGAACATTACCATTAAGGCCAGCGGGATAGAAAACATACCAAAAGAAAATGGATTTATTTTTTATCCGAATCATCAGGGCCTTTATGATGTACTTGCTATTATAGAAGTATGTCCTGTTCCTTTTTCTGTTGTTGCAAAACAGGAAGTAAAAGATATTCCTTTTCTTAAACAGGTTTTTACTTGCATGAAAGCTTTTTTTATAGACAGAGAAGATATAAAACAATCCATGCAGATAATTATCAATGTAACGAAGGAAGTAAAAAAAGGACGAAACTATCTGATTTTTGCAGAGGGAACCAGGAGTAAACATGGAAATCATCCGCAGGAGTTCAAGGGAGGAAGTTTTAAGGCGGCTATGAAGGCTAAATGCCCCGTGGTGCCGGTGGCTCTGATCGATTCGTATAAGTCTTTTGATACAGGATCTGCGGCGCCTTTAACAGTACAGGTGCATTTTCTGGAACCCATACCTTATGAAGAATATAAGGATATGAAATCCACAGAGATCGCAGAAGAGGTAAAGCGCAGAATCGAAGAGGTGATCAAAAGCAACGGAGGATGGGATTGATATGCTCTGTCGGTTCTTTATAAAATAAGGATAAAATTCTGAATGCCCCGGTCAGATCCGGGGCATTTTTATATACGAAAATAACATAGCCTGAAGCTGTTTGTTTCTGCCAGATTAACGCTGGAAAAATAAATAAAAAAATGTAAAAAACCGGTTGACAATGTATTATCTGTTATGTATAATAAACACTGCGTTTCAAATGAAAACGTCTTCAAATTGCATAAGAGATTATGAATTCGGAGTCCGGAGAAGTACTCAAGAGGCCGAAGAGGTGCCCCTGCTAAGGGTATAGGTCGGGTAACCGGCGCGAGGGTTCAAATCCCTCCTTCTCCGTTTGGAGTTAAAAAAACTTCAAAAAAGGTATTGACAATCGCGAGCGGTTGTGATAGAATGATTAAGCTGTCTGAGAGACAGAGAACCTTGATAACTAAACAGTGAGACACATACGATTCTCGAAAATTCCATTTATTAAATTTTTCGAACGGTTAATAACCAACAAACAGTAAAAGGGATAGGTAACCAGAGGTTATCTTGACCGGAACAAACTTATACAGAGAGTTTGATCCTGGCTCAGGATGAAC
>DWXL01000123.1 GCA_019119235.1 Candidatus Blautia excrementigallinarum
ACTGTTTATCGCTATGCCGAGCCGCAAGGCCACAGACGGAGAATACCGTGATATCGCGCATCCTATTAATTCTGTGACAAGAGATAGGATACAGACAATGATTCTTGACAATTATCAGGAGGTTATGGCTGAAGAGACGGACGAACAGATTGAGGCAGCGGCAGAATAACACCGGATATCTGTAATAGAATTGCAATGAACGTAATGGAATAGTAACAAGAAGGATTTGAATGCCGGAACATGTAAGTGAAAAGGCGATTCGGGTCCTTCTTTTTTGCGTTTTATTGGTAAATGTTACAAACATATTACAGAAATAAAATAAAAGTATTGATTTTTTGAAAAAGTGTGTTATACTTGACCTACAAAACAAGTAAGAGGTGTTAATATGAAGATAAAGAAAGTTCTGGTACTGTTAATGACCTGTATACTGACGGCAGGGACTCTGGGAAGCACTGTTTACGCCTCCACAGAGGATCAGATTGCCGCGGCGCAGGCTCAGAAACAGGAGGCCCAGGCCGGACTTGCCCAGGCGCAGGCGAATATCAGCAGCCTGGAAAGCAAGAAGCAGGAGCTGGAAGCCTATCTGGCGGAACTGGATGCTCAATATAATGAACTGACAAACACGATCTCCCAGCTCAGTGTTGAGGCTGCCGGGAAAGAAGAGGAACTGAAAGTAGTCCAGGCTGAACTTGAGGAAGCCAGAAAGACTGCGGAGAAGCAGTACGAAGCCATGAAGCTCCGTATTGTGTATATGTATGAAAAAGGCGGAAGCACCCTGCTGGAAACCCTTCTCTCTTCAGAGAGTATCGCGGATTTTCTGAATCAGGCGGAGAATATTTCCAAGATCTCCGAGTATGACAGGGACATGCTGAAAAAATATGAAGACACTCAGGCAAGCATTCAGGAGCATGAGCAGAAGGTGGAGGAGGAATCCGCAACCATCAGCGCGCTGCTTACTGAGAAAAGCGCGAAGCAGCAGGAAGTACAGAGTATGGTGGACAGCACCAGCAGCAATATAAGTTCCTATATCAGCCAGATCAGCGCAAGCCAGGAAGAGGCCAACGCGCTTATGGCGCAGGTGAACAGCGCCGACAGCAGTATTTATACCCTGATGCAGCAGGCGGCTGCCGAGGAGGCGGCTGCGCAGGAAGAAGCCGCTGCAGAAGACGCGTCGGACGAGGTATATGAAGAGCCGGAATTTGATCCGGAGACAGATACCATGGATTCCGAGAGCAGCTCTACCAGCAGTGACATTATTGTGGAGGAGGAAGCTCCGGAAAGTTCAGGTGAAGATTCCTATGACGAATCTTATGAGGAATCCTATGAGGATACTTCAGACGACTCTTACACAGAGGATACTTCTTCATCTGAAAGTTCGGATTCCGGACAGGGTACATATCTCGGAAACTTTACGCTGACAGCATACTGCAACTGCGCGCAGTGCTGCGGCACGGCAGGCAATCCCACTGCCAGCGGAGCGATGCCAACAGCGGGCCATACAGTGGCGATGGCAGGAGTGCCCTTCGGCACACAGCTTCTGATCAACGGTACCGTATATACGGTAGAGGATCTTGGAACTCCTTACGGACATGTGGATATCTACTGCGGAAGCCATGAGGAAGCGCTGAGCTTCGGACTTCAGTATGCGGATGTATATCAGCTGAATTAAATACAGAATGAAAAGAAGACATGACTATAAAAAGAGCATTGCGGCGTTTTTGCTGCAATGCTCTTTGCACATGGCGCGGAAAATATTTCGTGGGTAAATTAGAGATATGGGGTACCGGGAATGTCCGGATAGCTGCCCATGCCGATGAGAAGTTCAAGTCCTGCCTGCCGGGCTTCCAGCACGGCGTCTTTCACTGCGGCAGCGTCTCCGGAGAGGGCCAGGATCACTTCGTTGGAGTGG
The DNA here is from genome assembly GCA_019119235.1 of Candidatus Blautia excrementigallinarum. GTDB lineage: Bacteria > Bacillota > Clostridia > Lachnospirales > Lachnospiraceae > Blautia_A > Blautia_A excrementigallinarum. The sequence continues at coordinate 1,910 of DWXL01000123.1, forward strand.
CTGGTGCCGATGCTGGGCGTCATGTACCGGATGATCTGAACAGAGGCGGCCTTTACGGCAATATCCGCCATGACGAGTCCGATGGCCGCCGGGGAACCTGCCATGAAACCGAAAGCCTGGCCGGGTACGGCGCCGAAAGCTTTGGTGAGGGCGGCTCCCGCGCTGGCAGAATAAGCGAATTCCAGGTGGCCGGACTGGCTGATATAAAGCTCTCCGGCGTATTTCGCCGTCCGCTCTAGGGCGATTTCGATCGCCTGACGTACGTCGGATACATCGTTGCCGCCAAGGACGATATAGTTTCCGTGACCGCCCCAGCCTTTGGTATCCCGGGGAAGGTCGATGGAGAGCACTTCCGTGCTGGTGGCCTTGACCGCATCATCTACAGCCGTGATCTGTCCCGCAGCGCCTGTACGGGAACTCAGAAGTCCCAGGGCGTGATACCGGGTTCCGATATTCATTTCCTTAAGAAGCTGCGGGTCGATGCCGGAGATCACCAGACCGATGGTGTCCAGTACCGTGGTACCCACAAATTCTGTTCTCGCGCAGTGTGTGCTGATGCTTCGTACGTCCATAAACTTCTCCTTTTTACGGCTTCCCGGACGGGAGAGATGCTCCCGCCGGGTTCTGAATTTACTATAACCTATCCTCCATGGGAATTCAATGAAAAAATGCTGAAAAAATTGAAATTAAGTATTGACAAAGGGGGAGAAAATGAATATAATATCTCTTGCAGTCGCGAATTGCGGCTGACAGAGATCGAAGCGTGGCTCAGTTTGGTAGAGCGCTGCGTTCGGGACGCAGAGGCCGCAGGTTCAAATCCTGTCGCTTCGACTGAGACGAAAGCATCAGATTTACATCTGGTGCTTTTTTGTTTTTGGAAATACTCTGATGAAGAATGCAGAGGCGAAAGAGGATCTGTATTCTCTGTTTTTTGTATGATACGATACCGCGGTGCAGTACGAAAATAAACAAAATATAAAAAATATAAACAAAAAATAAATTTTTTTGGTTGACTTTATTGTTATTATTTGCTATAGTAAACTCATCAGGATATAAGAACTGGGTTGTTACTGTAAGGCAGGCAAAACCGGATTTTATAAGCGAGGAGATCCGTCTTTGTTTATAAAATCTGGTTTTTTTGTCTTTGGAGAAGGTCATTATGGTTATTCAGAAAGTGATCAATAACAATATTGTATCAGCCTGTGACGATATGGGGCGTGAAGTAGTAGTCATGGGGCGCGGGCTTGGGTTTGGCGTCAAACCCGGGATGGGCATGGACGAGTCCAAAATTGAGAAGGTTTTCCGTATTGAGAGCGGCGGCGTGGGGGAGAAGTTCCGGGAACTGCTCTCCAATATACCTTCGGAACACGCGGAAATCTCCGACGATATCATATCCTATGCGGAGAGCGCGCTGAAGCTGAAGCTGAACCAGAGTATCTATGTGACGCTTACGGACCATATCAATTTCGCCATAGAGAGATGGCAGAAGGGGATCAACCTGGAGAACGCGCTGCTCTGGGAGATCAGGAGATTTTATCCTCAGGAATACGAGCTGGGGGAATATGCGGTAAAACTGATCGGCGAGCGGCTGGGTATCTTTCTTCCGGAGGATGAAGCCGGATTTATCGCGCTTCATTTTGTGAACGCGGAATACGGCACGGATATTCAGGACGCGGTACGTTTTCCCAACCAGATGCGGGATATCCTGGATATCGTGGAGGAAGATCTGGGGATCGTCCTGGATGAGAAGTCCCTTCATTACGAAAGATTTATCACCCATATGAAATTTCTTCTGCAGCGTATCTACCGGAAGGAGCTGCTTCCCAACGAGGAGGAGGAGCTGGCGCAGATGATGCAGAAGAAGTATCCGAAAGAATATGCCTGCAGCAGAAAGATTGCAGAGTATATAGAGAAAGCGGCAAACTGCAGACTGTCCGGCGAGGAGGTTATGTATCTGGCCATCCATATCCGGCGTGTGACAATGGCAGAGAAGGAGGAGGAATAGCATTGTTCAATTTTTTTAAGAAAAAGGAAAACAAAATTACTCTGGGTTCCCCGGCGAAGGGAAGGGCTGTGGCGCTGAAAGAGGTGAGCGATCCCACATTTGCTGAGGAAATGCTCGGAAAAGGCGTGGCTGTGATCCCTTCCGAGGGAAAAATATACGCTCCTGCAGACGGTGAAGTGGGAATGGTGTTCGACACTCTTCACGCAGTGAGCATCACTACAGATACCGGCGCCGAGGTGCTGATCCATGTGGGTCTGGACACCGTTAAACTGAAAGGCGACGGATTCACCGGCCATGTGAAAGCCGGCGAGCGCGTGAAGAAAGGCGATCTGCTCCTGGAAGTGGATCTTGATAAGGTAAAAGCGGCGGGATATGACATTATCACTCCTGTGCTGGTATGCAATACCGACGATTTCGCGTCTGTGGAGGGACTGTACGGAAAAGACGTGGTTCCCGGAGACGATGTGATCGCCATTGAGAAATGATGATCCGCCGGACGGCGTCCATTGGCGGCAGATTTTGATTTTAACCGGCGAAAGCTCCCAGGAGGCGGGACAGGCGGCCGGTTGAAATAGATAAAGGGATTAGTAAAATAATTGAAGGAGGAAATTTGTATGAAGTTTTTACAGAGACTGGGTAAAGCTTTAATGCTTCCCGTAGCGGTACTTCCTATCTGCGGTATCCTCATGGGTATCGGATACTGGCTCTGTCCCTCAACCATGCAGGGCGGAGATGTAACCGGAATCGCTCAGCAGATCGGTTACTATCTGGTTAAAGCAGGCGGCGCCCTCATCGACAACATGGCGATCCTTTTTGCCATCGGTATCGGTGTGGGTATGTCTGAAGACAACGACGGAACCGGCGGTCTTGCAGCCCTTGCATCCTGGCTGATGATGACAAACCTGCTGGCAACAGCAAACGTTTCCGTTATCAGAACACTTTCCGAGGATGCTACACTGGCATTCGATAAGATCGCGAACCCGTTCATCGGTATCATCGCAGGTATCATCGGATCCATGTGCTACAATAAGTTCAAGAACACAAAGCTTCCGGACTGGCTGTCTTTCTTCAGCGGCAAACGCTGTGTAGCCATCGTGGCAGGCGTTGTTTCCATTATTGTATCCGTTGTTCTTCTGTTCGTATGGCCGATCGTATTCGGCGCGCTGATCGCACTTGGCGAAGGAATCGAGAGCCTTGGCGTTCTTGGAGCAGGTATCTATGCATTCTTTAACAGACTGCTGATCCCGTTCGGTCTGCACCATGCACTGAACAACGTATTCTGGTTCGATACCATCGGACTTGGCGACCTGACCCACTTCTGGGCAGGCGAGACCTCTGCTGACGTAAGCTGGAGCCTTGGTATGTACATGTCAGGATTCTTCCCCTGCATGATGTTCGGTATCCCCGGCGCGGCTCTCGCTATGGTACATACAGCAAAGAGCAACAAGAAGAAAGTTGCCATCGGTCTTGTGGCTTCCGCAGCTATCGCAGCATTTGTCTGCGGTGTTACAGAGCCCTTCGAATTCGGTTTCATGTTCCTGGCTCCTGCACTGTACGTGATCTACGCTCTTCTGTACGCGATCTTTACAGTGATCACAGTTGCCCTTGGATTCCGTGCGGGCTTCAGTTTCTCCGCCGGAGCAACTGACCTTCTTTTCTCCGCTTCCCTTCCGGCAGCGCAGAAAACATGGCTGATCATCCCTCTGGGAATCGCTGCGTTCATCGTATTCTATGTAGTGTTCCGTTTCGCGATTACAAAATTTGATCTGAAGACACCGGGACGTGAGGACGACGATCAGGAAGCAGAGAAGAAAGTGGTTCTCGCAAATGACAACTTCACAGAAGTTGCAGCCATTATTCTGGAAGGAATCGGCGGCAAAGAGAACGTTACTTCCATCGACAACTGCATCACAAGACTTCGTCTGGAGATCAAGGATTACACCAAGGTTGACGAAAGCAAGATCAAATCTGCCGGAGTTGCCGGAGTGATCCGTCCGGGCAAGAATTCTGTACAGGTAATCGTAGGAACAAAGGTTCAGTTTGTTGCCGACGAATTCAAGAAAATGTGCAGATAATCTGTAAGCGGCACAGAACCGGAGCTGCTTCGGTTCTGAAGTGAAATTCATACATGTATAATCCCTTTTAAAAAGCGGGGGACAGGAAGTTCGGACTTTCTGTCCCCTGTCTTTACGTTTAAAAAACTGTGCGGTATCTTTTGTCCGGGATCTCATATATATTAATGAAACGGAAATCAGGAGGAACGTTTTGACAGGATATCGGCGTTTTATTGCGTATGTATATGAATATCAGAAAGGAAAGAAAGGGAGGAACTGCGGATTTATCCGTGTGGAAGCAAGGGAGAAACGGTGCAGGACAGAGGTGCGTCTGAACTGTCCCGGCCTGCTGCCGGGAGCGCTGTGCGAGATTTTCGGGTTTGTCCGCAGGGAAGGCCTGATGGACGGAAGCCTTCTGGGTACCTGTGTCACCGGGGAGAACCAGGCGGAATGCGTCATCGAGACAGACCGCGACCGCATGGGGGAGGGAGCGATTTCTCTGGAACAGATGGGAGGCATGATCCTCACAACCGCGGACGGCGCTTTTTTTGCGACGGAATGGGATGACCGTCCGGTGCGCCCGGAACACTTCCGGAGGATTGAAAAAAGAGAAGAATCAGCGGAAGAAGCCCCGCCCGTTCAGAAAAAGGAAAGTTCCGATGCGGAGAGAATTTCTGAACCAGCGAAAGAAGACGCCGGAGAGCCGGGGGAAGAAACGGATCCGGAGGAAAAAATAAGCCCCGGAACCGGGGCGGAAATGGAAGCGGAGGAAACCGGCGGCAGGGCGCCGGAGGGGGATTATGATCCGTTTGAAGACGGAGAGTTTACGGAATGCCGGAAAATAACGCCGGAGGATTTCTGCTGCCTGCATCCCGCAGACTGCTCCCTTAGGGGCAACCGTTTCCTCCAGTACGGCTTTCAGGCTTTCGGCCATCTGCTTCTGGGAAAAACAGGGGCGGGCAGGTTCTTCCTGGGAGTGCCGGGGGTATACGACCAGCAGGAAAAATTCATGGCGGGGATGTTCGGTTTTCCCTATTTCAAATACAGCCGCCATATCCGCCCGGGGAAAGGGAAAGGCGGCTACTGGTACCGCCTAATCAACGCCCCGGATCTCCACAAGATCGATGGTTTCTTTTAGGATGCTCCGGAAGCGCAGGAGCTCCTCCGCTGAAAAGCTGCTGAATCCAGGCTGCAGGACTTCTTCGGAATCCCTGTACGCCTGGAGGTAGTAAGCCCGGGCGCCCTTAAGCCACCGGCCGATCTTGATGAAATCCTCTTCTGTGTGCAGTTCTTTTACCGCTGTTGTGCGGAACTCATAGTCCAGGGAACCGTGCAGGAGATAGTCCACAGTTTCCATTACAGGGGCCAGATCCGGCCGGGACAGCCCGCAGAGCGCGCCGTAATTCTCCGGACAGGCCTTGATGTCCACGGCGGCTTTCTGGATCAGTCCTTTTTCCGCAAGAGAAATGAGAACCTCCGGATGTGTGCCGTTGGTGTCCAGCTTCACCGGATAACCCAGAGCGCGGATATCTCTGATCAGATCTTCCAGATCGGCAGAAAGAGTGGGCTCCCCTCCGGTGATACACACTCCTTCCAGAATCCCCTGTCTTTTTTTGAGAAAGGACAATACCTCTTCCACAGCGATCTCTGGCTGCTGTGAGGGATGCAGCACAAGCCCGCTGTTCTGGCAGAAAGGACAGCGGAAGTTGCATCCGCCCAGAAAGATCGTGGCGGCCACTCTGCCGGGATAGTCCAGAAGGGTTGTTTTGTTCAGTCCGTATATTTTCATAATATTCTTCTCCATTCTGTGCTACTGACTCTGCTATCATTATATTGCATTCTTGTATTTTGTTCCAGAAAGATTTATCATGTAAGACATCAGATCAAAAAAGAACATAAAGAGAGGAGACGTTTTTGTGACGGAACAGGAACGTTTTATGAAGGAAGCCATTAAACAGGCAAAGAAGGCGGGGGCTTTGAAAGAGGTCCCCATCGGCTGTGTGATCGTCTCGGAGGGGAAGATCATCGCAAGAGGTTATAACAGGAGAAATACGGATAAGAACACCCTGTCCCATGCGGAACTGAACGCCATACGCAAGGCCAGCAGGAAACTGGGAGACTGGCGGCTGGAGGGATGCACCATGTATGTGACTCTGGAACCGTGCCAGATGTGTTCCGGCGCCCTGGTGCAGTCCAGGATCGACGAGGTGGTGATCGGCGCCATGAATCCAAAAGCCGGGTGCGCCGGATCGGTGATGAACCTTCTGGAAGCGGAGGGGTTCAACCACAAAGTAAAGATCACGAAAGGGATTCTGGAGGAAGAGTGTTCCCGGATGCTCTCTGATTTTTTTCGGGAGCTTAGGGAGGAAAAGAAAAAGCGGAAAGAGGAACAGAAAAAAGAATCTTCGGAAAAGGCATGAAAATACCCTGCGGCAGATACCGCAGGGTATTGTACTGTTCTTATTTACGCGCGCCGCACGTCGAAATGCGCCCACAGACGTTACCTTTACAGTTAACTCGGCCCAGGCACCCTCACGGCACACAGAAGTGTCTGCTTAGTGCTGCTGCATTCCTGCCCTGACACGGTTCACAGATTCCTGTTGCGTGAGACCCAAACGTCAACGCCACTTATAGAGGGCAGCTCCACAGGAAACAAGCCTCGGATTGGCATCACCCCTGCTGTAGCGGATTGCAGGTTCAGGGCACCGCTAACTCCCCGGCTGCGCGGATTTAAGTATAGAGGTTTTTGAGAAGATTGTCAAGGGGATTGGAGGAAAAATTCAATTGCTTTATAACCTGTTGTAACCTGTTCATATCAGGCGGCTGATCGAGACGGTTTTATAAGTCTCAGTCTTTTTCATACCCGTTTCTGCGGTAAAAGAATATAAAAAGGGCGATGGCAAGGATGGTCTCCACAACCATAACCAGGAGGCTGCTGTTGTCCAGGTAGGGCTTTTCTTTGGCGGCGATATTGGCAACCATATTCATGACCGCGCCGGTGAAGATATATTTCGCTATGCTGTCAAGTACCTCCACAAGATCAGAGAACATAGGAATCAGCATGAGAATAAGCAAAAGCGGAGTGGTGACAGTGGAGGTGCTCACCTGGTCCTTGGCAAAGATTCCTAAGAGCATTCCAAGGATACAGCTGGTCAGGGAGGCCAGGATGGTGACCGCGGAAAAGATAGGAAGAGCATTTCCAGGGATTTCATATCCGCTTGTGGGGATAAGGACATAATTGATAAGAACAGTAGCTAAGAAGACCGGGAGAATACTTCCTATAAAAAATTCCAGCGCGTTTACAGAGGAAGTCATCAGTACACGGAGGGTCTTCTTTTCTTTTTCTTCAGCTAAAAGGAAGCTGGTACAGTAGAGAGCTGCGCCGATATTTACTACCAGTCCCATAGATAAGACGTATGCTCCAAGCTGGGGAGTGAGCTTTCCGTCGCCCATTACATATTGATATAAAAAACGGAACATGAGCGTAAACAGAACAGAAAAAATCGGCATGATGATGCAGTTTTTTCCGCAGAAAGCTCTGGTTTTTACATCCGCGATAGCAATGATTTTGTTTAAATGTATGGTATTCATGATAATGCCCTCCCTGTTACTTCTAAAAATACAGATTCCAGTGTAGGCTCACAGGAATGAATAGTTTCGATTTTTCCAAGGCGGAGCCACTGGGATATGGTTTCGGCGTTTTTT
>DWXL01000124.1 GCA_019119235.1 Candidatus Blautia excrementigallinarum
TTCCTGTTTCAAAGAAGGCTTTCTCAGAGAAAGTCTCTTTCTTAATAATCTTCCTCTTCTTCCTCTTCGCCTTCGTGAATATCAGACTTGGGTTTTGACAGGCCTTCGATCACGATATGATGTTTTTCCGCATAATCCCACAGCGCCGCATGGATCGCTTCCTCGGCCAGAAGGGAACAGTGGACCTTTACAGGCGGAAGCCCGTCGAGGGCTTCCATAACAGCCTTGTTCGTAACCTTCATCGCCTCTTCGATCGTCTTGCCCATTACCATCTCTGTAGCCATGCTGCTGGTGGCAACGGCGGCTCCGCAGCCGAAAGTCTTGAATTTGCAGTCTTTGATGATATGAGTCTCATCATCAATATCCAGGAATATTCTCATGATATCGCCGCATTTGGCGTTTCCTACTGTTCCAACGCCGCTGGCGTTCTCGATTTCTCCTACGTTTCTCGGATGCTGAAAATGATCCATTACTTTCTCACTGTACATTTGTTTCCTCCTGTTTTTTCATAAAGTCCTCGTAAAGAGGCGACATATTTCTCAGATTCTGTACGATTTCTTTCAGTTTCTCCACTGTGTAGTCCAGGTCCTCTTTCGTGGTCTCTTCGCTCAGCGTCAGTCTCAGAGAACCGTGGGCGATCTCATGAGGAAGCCCGATGGCCAGAAGCACATGGGAGGGATCCAGAGAGCCTGAGGTGCAGGCCGATCCGCTGGAAGCGCAGATACCGCAGCCGTCCAGCATCAGAAGAAGGGACTCGCCCTCCACGAAGCGGAAGCTGACGTTCACATTGTTGGGAAGTCTCTTCACCGGATGTCCGTTCAGCTTCACATAGGGGATCTCTTCCGTGATCCTGCCGATCAGATAATCTCTCAGCTCTCTCTCTTTCGCAGTACGCTCTTCCATGGAATCCCACGCGCGCTTCGCTGCGGCGCCGTAGCCCACGATCCCGGGTACGTTCTCTGTTCCCGCCCGGCGCTTGCGCTCCTGGGCGCCTCCGTGCACGAAAGAACGGATCTTTACGCCCTTGCGGATATACAGGAATCCCACGCCCTTGGGTCCGTTGATCTTATGGGCGCTGGAACTGAGCATATCGATGTTGCATTCATCCACATGAATGGGAAGCTGGCAGAACGCCTGCACCGCGTCTGTGTGGAAAAGGATTCCGTGCTCCCTGGCGATCAGTCCGATTTCTTTTATGGGCTGGATGGAACCGATCTCGTTATTGGCGGCCATCACAGAAATCAGGATCGTCTCCGGCCTGATCGCTTTCTCCAGATCCTCCAGACGGATGATACCGTTCTCATCCACGTCCAGATAGGTGATCTCCGCTCCGCGCTCTTTCGCCAGATACTCGCAGGTATGGAGAATGGCGTGGTGCTCGATCTTCGTGGTGATGATATGGTTTCCTTTATTCTTATAAGCCTCGAAAGCAGCCTTCAGAGCCCAGTTGTCAGCCTCGGTGCCGCTTCCGGTAAAATAGATCTCTTCTTTCTTCGCGCCCAGTATGCCGGCGATCTGTTCTCGGGCCGCTGTGACGCCTTCTTTGCTCCTGCCTGCCAGGTCATATATACTGGATGGATTCCCATACAGTTCACTGAAATACGGCAGCATCGCCTCCACAACCTCGGGGGCTGTTCTGGTGGTCGCCGCATTATCCAGATATATCATCTTACTCATTGTCTGTCTTTGTCCTCCTTGCTTTCACAAAAGATTTATTTTCTTTCTTCCTGTTTCTTCCGGCTTTCTTCTATCAACTGACTCAGCATCATGGTGTCTACTGCCTGCGTGATACTGTCGTTGATCCTCTTCCATACATATTTCGCCACACAGATATCCTGTGTCTCACAGTTATGATCTCCCTCAGTGCCCGGACACTGGGCAGCCTCCAGGCTTCCCTCCAGTACTCTCAGGATATCTCCCACAGAAATCTCCGCCGCAGGCCGTCCCAGGCGGTATCCGCCGCAGGCTCCTCTGGTGCTCTCCACCAGACCGGCGCGCTTCAGCTTCCCCATCAGCTGTTCCAGATAACTGACAGAAATATTCTGCCTGCCGGCGATACTCTGTATGGATACAGCTTCTGTGTCGCTGTACAGGCCCAGATCGATCAGAGCCCGAAGACCGTATCTCGCTCTTGTTGACAGTTTCATCCACTCACCTCTTTAATTCCCAGTGTTTTTGTCGGATATGATGTGTTTACTTTAACAGATACTTCCTGTTCTGTCAAGGCTGTTTCCGGCATATATTTACAAAAAAACTCAGGATTTCAAAATGTCGAAAAAAAGTTTTTTCAGAGGGACCTTTATCCTCACCGGCACGGGAGTTATCAGCCGTATCATTGGCTTTTTCTATAGGATATTCCTTTCCCACTCCATTGGTGCGCAGGGTCTTGGCCTTTATCAGCTTGTTCTTCCTGTCCAGAGTATCGCCTCCGCCATAACCGGCTCCGGGATACAGTCCGCCCTTTCCCGTCTCATCGCTTCGAAGCTGGCTCTGGGAAACCGCCGGGAAGCCTGGAAACTGTTTTTTTGCGGTACAACTTCCGCGTTTCTTTTGTCTGCGGCCGTATCTTCCCTGATCTTCCGCCACTCTGTTTTTATTGCCGGGGAACTTCTGAAATCGCCGCAGACAGCGCCGCTGATCCGGATCCTTGCTTTCAGTTTTCCCCTGAACACTCTGCACACATGCATCAACAGCTATTATTTTGCCGCAAAAAACACCCTGATCCCTTCCGGACTGCAGCTTCTGGAACAGATCGTCCGGGTGGGCTCTTCCGTTCTGATGTATGTCGTCCTGACTTCCAGAGAGATTCCGGTCACAGCGGCGATCGCGGCAGGCGGCGCCCTTGCCAGTGAGGTGGCGGTAGTTCTGGCAGGACTGCTTCTCATCAGCACAGTCTTTTCCGGAAAAGAATACGCGCTGAGAAACATTGGCGATCCACGGCAGAGTCTTCTGGAGATTTTCCATACTTCCCTTCCTCTGACGCTGGACCGTCTTTTGCTCACTCTTCTGGGAAGTATTGAGATGGTCCTGATTCCCCGGCAGCTTCAGGCCTCCGGTCTCAGTTCCTCTGACGCGCTCAGTGTATACGGAATTTTTATGGGAATGGCTCTTCCCCTGATCCTTTTTCCCTCTGCCGTCACGAATTCCGCCTCTGTTCTTCTGATGCCCTCTGTGGCGGAAATGCAGGCTCTGGGATACCGGAAACGCATCCGCCATGTCACCGGACAGTCTCTGAGAGCCTGCGCTCTTCTGGGAGGCGTATGCTTTCTTTGCTTTTTCTTTTTCGGGCCTTTTCTGGGGCGGCTTCTGTTTCAAAGTCCGGAGGCGGGAACGTTTATCCGAACCCTGGCTTTTATCTGTCCTTTTCTTTATATGAATACCGCGCTTACCGGCATCCTCCACGGTCTTGGAAAAAACGGCGCCTGTCTGGTACACAGCGCCGCCGGGATCCTTTTGCGTATTCTTTTCGTCGTCTTTGCCATTCCCCTTACCGGGATCCGGGGATATCTGTATGGAATCCTGTTCAGCGAGCTGCTTCTCAGTATCCTGCATCTCTCGGCCCTGTACAGGTGTGAGTGACCTCCTACTGCCGCGCCGGCCCTGTACGTCGTTCCCTGTTCAGATATACATCCGAAGAGGGCAAATTTAGCTATCGACAACCCGGAGGGAATCCTTTATAATAAATTACCGTAATCATCCAAACACCAAGGAGGAAACACCATGGGATTTTCTTTTATAAAAAAACTTCCGACACCTGAAGAGATCCGCAATGAGTACCCGATCGATTCTTCCATCCACGCGCTGAAAGAAAAGAGAGATCAGGAGATCCGCGACGTCTTTACAGGAAAATCAGATAAATTTCTTGCCATTATCGGTCCCTGTTCCGCAGATAATGAAGACGCTGTGTGCGATTATCTTCTGAGACTGCGCTCTGTCCAGGAGAAAATCGCAGACAAAGTTCTGATCATACCCAGAGTTTACACAAATAAGCCCCGTACTACCGGGGAAGGATATAAGGGTATGGTCCACCAGCCTGACCCGGAGAAGAAGCCCAATATGCTGGCCGGCCTCATCGCCATCCGCAAGATGCACATCCGCGCCATTCAGGAAAGCGGCTTCACCTGCGCCGACGAGATGCTGTATCCGGAGAACTACCGGTATCTCTCCGATATTCTTTCCTATGTGGCCGTGGGAGCCCGTTCTGTGGAGGACCAGCAGCACCGCCTTACAGTCAGCGGCATGGACGTCCCCGCCGGAATGAAGAATCCTACCAGCGGCGATCTCAGCGTTATGCTGAATTCTGTTGTGGCCGCCCAGGGATCCCACCGTTTCATTTACCGAAGCTGGGAGGTTGAGACCAGCGGCAACCCGCTGGCCCACACTATCCTGAGAGGTGCGGTGAATAAGCACGGAGAGGCTCTCCCCAACTATCATTATGAAGATCTCCGTCTTCTGTGGGAAAAATATCAGGAGAAAAACCTCCTGAATCCTGCCGTGATCGTGGATACCAATCATTCCAATTCCAATAAGAAATATGAACAGCAGGTCCGCATCGCCAAGGAGGTGCTTCACAGCCGTCAGGTGGATCCGGATCTTCACAAACTGGTAAAAGGTCTGATGATCGAGAGCTATATCGAGCCCGGCAACCAGAAGATCAGCGGAAACCTGATCTACGGAAAGTCTATTACAGATGCCTGCCTGGGCTGGGAAGAATCCGAGAAACTTCTGTATACCATCGCCGAAATGTGCTGAGCGCAAAAGAGGGAGTATCCGCGGAATTTCTGTTCCGTGAATACTCCCTTTCGTCATCTAATATCTCGGGTGGGATTTCATATATACATCCCGCATTTTTACAGCTTTTGCGTCCAGATACATCTGGGTGGATGAAATATCCGAATGTCCCATCATCTCCTGAACGCTTTTCACGTCTGCTCCGTTCTGGAACATATGTACCGCGAAGGAATGTCTCAGAGTATGAGGCGTTATGTCGTCCGTGATCCCCGCGCCGGAAACATAGCTCTTCAGGATCTTCCAGAATCCCTGACGGCTCATTTCATGTCCCTGGCAGTTTGTAAAAAGCGCGGTTTCCGTTCTGTTCCGGACGAAATGATAACGTCCATTCTCTATATATTCCGCGAGCAGGTCTCTGCAGGTATTCCCGATGGGAATGATCCTTTCTTTCTGGTTTCCGCGGCAGACCACATATCCCAGCTGCAGATTGACGTCTTCCAGTTTCATATGGATAAGTTCGCTGACACGCATTCCTGTCGCATACAGAAGTTCAAGCATCGCCTTGTCGCGTACGCCCTTGGCTGTTCTCACATCCGGAAGTTCCAGAATCCTGTCTACCTCCTGGATAGACAGCACCCGGGGCATCTTCTTTTCCACTTTAGGCGGTTTCAGATTCTCCGAAGGATCCTGCTTCAGAATCCCCTGCTTCAGAAGATACTGGAAAAAAGCCCTGATCGTTGCCGTATTCCTGGATACTGTGGCAGAGGCATAGTTCTCATTCTTCAATTCCTTCAGATAAACCTGAAGATCCGCTTCCCGCACAGCCTCCGGGCCGGAAATCCCTCTGTTTTTCAGATATTCATTCAGCTTCTTCAGGTCCCGCTGATAGGAGATTTCCGTATTATAGGATGTATTTTTTCTGTTATGCAGATACTCTGTAAAACTCTGAATGTGCTCTTCCATTTCCCTACTCTTTCCGTGTTCTGTCACAATTTATTAACATAAATTTAACTTTATTGTACTGGATTTAGAACATATGTCAACCCCTGTTTTCGACATAAATGACCATAATATGACTATTTTCAGGCAGAATCTACCATATCTTGGGTTTTATTTTACCCCCCTACAAAATATTGCAATAATTTTTTTCAAAAAATTTTCAGATTCCGCATCACGATCTCCACGATCTTCGGATTCAGAAGGACTTCCAGAAGAATCCCTGCCGTGTACGCCAGTCCGCAGAAAAACACCTGCAGCACATATCCGGAGACTTTTCCGGGGAAGAATCCCCGGCTGCGCCAGATTTCAAGCGAGCGGCTGTATACTGCCGCCATAAGATAAAAAAGGCAGGGGATGTAGACAAGGTACTGGGGAAACAGAAGAGACGCGCCTACGATTCCTCCCTGAAGCCCGAACTGCAGTATGGAAACAGCCAGAAGAAAACCTGTCTGAACTCCTGCAAACAGGACCGAGGCAACAGCCAGCGGCACGCCGAAAATAGAAAGTCCGCATAAAGCCGCCAGCAGGTAGAAACTGCCTCTTGTACGGAACACCTGCGCCAGATATCCATACCCTTCTTCCGTTTTGTCCGCAAATGTCCCGATCAGATAAAGCGATGAGACCGTTTTCTGATGCCATTCCAGCCTCCAGATCAGGTTGGGAATCAGCACGCCTGCCAGAAAACCTGCCAGGAATATCCAGAACGCGGGAAAATATCCTTTTCTGTGGTACAGGACTGATCTTTTTTTCATATCTTCACCCTGTATCAGTCTACGGCTGCGAAAAGCAGTTTATTCCCCTGCAACGAAAAAAGCCGTGTGGAATATTCCACACGACTCTTATATTTACTGATATATGAACTTCAGCCTGGCTGACTATTTCGCATAGTCTACAGCTCTGCTCTCGCGGATGACATTGACCTTGATCTGTCCGGGATACTCAAGCTCTGCTTCGATCTGTTTGGCAATGTCTCTTGCCAGCAGAACCATATCAGCATCATTGACATGCTCCGGTACTACCATCACACGGATTTCCCTGCCTGCCTGAATGGCAAAGGATTTATCCACACCCTTGAATCCATTGGTGATGTCTTCAAGCTGCTGCAGCCTGTTGGTATAAGTCTCCAGTGTCTCTCTTCTCGCTCCGGGCCTTGCCGCGGAAATCGCGTCTGCAGCCTGGACAATACATGCGATCAGAGACTCCGGCTCCACATCTCCATGGTGGGATGCCACTGCATTGATAACAACAGCAGATTCCTTGTATTTCTTACAGAGATCAACGCCGATCTGGATGTGGGAACCTTCCACTTCATGGTCAATGGACTTACCAATGTCATGAAGCAGTCCGGCACGTTTGGCCAGACGTACATCCACACCGATCTCGCCTGCAAGGATACCTGAAAGCTGTGCCACTTCAATAGAATGTTTCAACGCGTTCTGTCCATAGCTGGAACGGAACTTCATACGTCCCAGAAGCTTGAGAAGTTCCGGATGGATACCGTGAACGCCCACGTCCATGGCTGCGTTCTCACCGTCTTCACGGATCTGCGCTTCCACTTCCTTCTGCGCCTTCTCTACCATCTCTTCGATCCTTGCCGGATGGATACGTCCGTCAACGATCAGCTTCTCAAGAGCAACTCTTGCCACTTCACGGCGGATGGGATCAAACGCAGACAGCACTACGGCTTCCGGTGTGTCGTCTATGATAAGATCCACGCCTGTCAGGGTCTCCAGTGTACGGATATTACGACCCTCACGTCCGATGATTCTGCCTTTCATCTCATCGCTGGGAAGCTGTACCACAGAGATTGTCGTCTCTGATACATGGTCTACCGCACATTTCTGGATCGCATTGACCACGTATTCCCTTGCCTTCTTGGCAGCGTCTTCTTTCGCACGGCTCTCCAGTTCCTTGTAAAGTCTGGCAACATCTACCTTGACATCATCTTCTACTGTCTTCAGCAGCTCGTCTTTTGCCTGTTCGGAGGTCAGACCGGAAATTCTTTCCAGTTCCTGTACTCCTTTCTGCTCAAGTTCTTCTACCTTTTTCTCTCGTTTCTGCAGCTCGGCAGCCTTCGCCGCACATTCGGTCTCGCGCTTCTCTACTGCGTCCGCCTTCTTGTCTACGGATTCCTCTTTTGACAATACGCGACGCTCGTATTTCTGCAGTTCGTTTCTGCGTTCCTTGGTTTCTTTCTCCAGTTCGTTCTTCGTCCTGAGAGATTCCTCCTTCACTTCCAGCAAAGCTTCCCGCTTTTTCGTTTCAGCAGTTTTTAAAGCTTCATCTATGATGCTTCTTGCTCTGTCTTCTGCTGTGCCTACAACTTCAGCGTCTTTCTTCGCTTTGTTGCTGACAGCAACCTTGCAAGTAACCGGAACCGCAATAAGCAGTGCGACCACCACAGCGACAATTACACTAATTATGATTGCCACAGGAGCACCTCCTTATTTAGTTTTCATTGTACAATTACAACAATACAAGTTTAGCTGTTTTTGATAATTCTGTCAAGTTTTTCTATTGTTTTTGTTGCTAATTTTTCAGGACGCGCGTCATCTCCTGACGCCGCCTTCCTGTCAACGAAACTTCACCGCGATCTCCAGTTCCTCGGTTACTGCGGTAATATCTCCCGGCCGGAAGCCTCTCCTGGCCAGATAACCGTACAAACGGCGCATTTCCTTCTCATCCAGTTCGGAACCCGGGGCGTATTTCTTAAGGACTGCCGAGCGGATCATATCCCTCTCGTCAGGCTGTTCCAGCTCACAGACCTCCTCCCATGCCGCGGTTGCATCCGCGCTTCCGATCCCCTTACGGTACAGATCCTGAAAGATCCTCTGCCTGCTCTTCTCATGGATCCGGGCGGCAATATAATTCTCCGCGTACCTGGCGTCGTTCACATACCCCAGTTCCTTCACCCAGGACAGGGCGTCTGAAACCGCCTCTTCGGAAAAGCCTGCCTGAAGCAGTTTCTCTGTAAGCCCCCGCTCAGTGCGGTCCATGTGTTCCAGCAGACGCATGGCCTTCTTCCGGGCCTGTCTGAATTCCTCGCTCAGGTGCCCCGCCGCCATCTTACTCTTCGG
This sequence comes from Candidatus Blautia excrementigallinarum, assembly GCA_019119235.1. Taxonomy (GTDB): domain Bacteria; phylum Bacillota; class Clostridia; order Lachnospirales; family Lachnospiraceae; genus Blautia_A; species Blautia_A excrementigallinarum. The sequence continues at coordinate 8,808 of DWXL01000124.1, forward strand.
TTCCATCCTGGAATGCCATATTCTCAACAGCTGCCTCCGCGGATTCGCCCTCCGGGATCAGCTGATACTGTATCCTTACCTTCTTCTCGATCTCAGCGCAGATCTCCGGATTATCCTTCAGGAACTGCTTCGCGTTCTCACGGCCCTGTCCGATCCTCTCGCCGTTATAGGAATACCATGCGCCGCTCTTGTTCACCACGGAGCAGTCGGAAGCCAGATCCAGGATCTCTCCCTCTCTGGAGATGCCTGTACCGAACATAATATCAAACTCTGCCTGCTTGAAAGGCGGAGCAACCTTATTCTTCACAACCTTCACCTTCGTGTGGCTGCCCACGATCTCGCCCCCCTGCTTGAGGGCCTCGCCCTTCCTTACATCCAGTCGCACGGACGCATAGAACTTCAGCGCGCGGCCGCCGGTGGTAGTCTCCGGATTACCGAACATCACGCCCACCTTCTCACGGAGCTGGTTAATAAAGATCACCACGCAGTTGGAACGGCTGATCACAGCGGTCAGCTTACGCAGCGCCTGTGACATCAGACGGGCGTGAAGGCCCACATGGCTGTCGCCCATATCTCCCTCGATCTCCGCTCTGGGTACAAGGGCTGCCACAGAGTCCACGATCACAATATCCACCGCTCCGGAACGCACCATCGTCTCTGTGATCTCGAGAGCCTGCTCTCCGTTATCCGGCTGGGATATGTACAGGTTATCGATGTCCACTCCGATATTCTTCGCATATACGGGATCCAGCGCGTGCTCCGCGTCGATGAATCCTGCGATGCCGCCCCTCTTCTGTACCTCGGCCACCATATGCAGGGCAACGGTGGTCTTACCGCTGGATTCCGGTCCGTAGATCTCCACGATACGTCCCTTGGGAACTCCGCCCACTCCCAGGGCGATATCCAGTCCCAGGGAACCTGTGGGCACGGTCTCCACCTGCATATGTGCTCCCGGCTCGCCCAGCTTCATCACGGATCCCTTGCCGTACTGTTTCTCAATATGGCTCAGCGCCGCTTCCAGAGCCTTCTGTTTCTCTTCGTTTATCATATAAATCTTTCTCCTTAAATATAATATAGTCAAACCTATGTTCGTGTTTTCTTCTTATAAGCTATTATAATTTCACCATAATGTCAAGCAGAAATTTTCGACAGGATTCCCGTTTTTTTACCTTTGGACAGCGTCAGTGTGCAAAGAAAAGGCTTCTGCCTGGCGCCCGCCGGGCGCCGCATGCAGAAGCCGCATTCTTACTGAGTTATTTCATACCTGTTTTCCTGCGGACCGGATCTTATTCACCGATCAGCCAGTTGTACATCTCCTCATACTGTTTCGCGGAATTATTCCAGGAGAAGTCCGCCGCCATGGCGCGGTCCACCATCTTGTTCCACTCGCGCTTATTGTCGTAGAATACTCTCTCGGCAAAACGTACAGTCGCAAGCATCTCATGGGCGTTGTAATTCCGGAAGCTGAATCCTGTACCGGTTCCCTCGAATTCATTATAAGGCTGGACGGTATCCTTGAGGCCTCCTGTCTCCCGCACGATGGGAAGCGTGCCGTAACGCAGGCTCATCAGCTGGCTCAGACCGCAGGGCTCAAAGAGGGACGGCATCAGGAACGCGTCGGAAGCCGCATAGATCCTGTGGGACAGCGGTTCGTCATAATAGATCTGAGCAGAAACCTTGCCGTGATATTTCCAGTCAAAGTGACGGAACATATTCTCGTAACGCTCGTCGCCGGTACCCAGAACAATGATCTGCACCGCATCCTGGCAGAGTTCGTCCATAACATAGGCGATCAGGTCGAAGCCCTTCTGATCTGTCAGACGGGATACGATACCGATCAGCATTGCCTTGGGATCCTCGTTCAGTCCGAAATCCCTCTGTAGCTGGATCTTGTTTTTCACTTTTTCCTTTCGGAATGTCTTGGCGCTGTACTGTTTGGTGATATACTGATCTGTTTCCGGATTGAATACATCATAATCGATTCCGTTCACAATACCTCTGAGGCTGTTGGAACGCGCGCAGAGAAGTCCGTCAAGGCGCTCGCCGTAGAAGGGAGTCTTGATCTCCTCGGCGTATGTATTGCTTACGGTCGTTACCGCGTCCGCGAATACAATGCCGCCCTTCAGGAAGTTTGCGTCCTTATATGCCTCCAGCTTGTCCGGAGCGAAATAATAATCGGAAAGTCCTGTGAGCGCCTTCACCGTCTTCACATCCCATACGCCCTGGAATTTCAGGTTATGGATCGTCATGACCGTCTTGATCCCACGGAAGAACTCATTCTGCTGGAATGTGTCATGGAGATATACCGGCACGAGACCTGTCTCCCAGTCGTGGCAGTGAATGATATCCGGACGGAATCCGATCACCGGGAGCACAGAAAGCACCGCCTTGGAGAAGAAGGCAAATTTCTCCAGATCCCAGGGAGCGCTGTCATAGGGCTTCGGGCCGCTGAAATAGTATTCATTGTCAATGAAGTAAAACTGGATGCCGTCATACTCCATCTGCATGATCCCCACATAACAGTTCTTATAACCCAGATCCATATAGAAATGAGTAATATACTGCATTTTATCCTTCCATTCCTGTTTCATGCAGGCATATTTCGGAAGAATGACGCGGATATCAAAGTAACGCTTGTCAAAACATTTGGGAAGTGCGCCTGCTACGTCCGCAAGTCCGCCGGTTTTGATAAAAGGTACTGCCTCTGAGGTTGCAAATAAAATCCTTTTCATCTGTAAATACCCCTCCTTGGTAACTGATACATATATATATGTTTATTATACCTTAAATCATTTCTATTGGAAAGAGTGATTTTTGTATTCCAGGCGGATCTTGTCTGCGATCAGGGCAATAAACTCGGAATTCGTAGGTTTTCCCTTACCTGTGCTGACCGTGTAGCCGAAAAGAGCGTCAATGGTATCCATCTTTCCCCTGCTCCACGCCACTTCAATCGCATGGCGGATAGCCCGCTCCACCCGGCTGGGAGAAGTCTGATGCTTCTTGGCTATGGTCGGATACAGGATCTTGGTTATGGAATTCAGCATCTCCATATCATTGATCACCAGGATAATGGCGTCTCTGAGATACTGGTAGCCTTTAATATGTGCCGGCACGCCGATCTCATGTATCACATTCGTCACGTCTGCTTCCAGATTCCGGGCTCCGTATGGCGCGGTATCCTCTCTTACAGCCTGCCTTACCGGCTCTCTGTTTCTTCTCTCTCCCGGCCGGCGCAGATGCTTGATCCTGTTCAGGAGCACCTGATTGTCAAAAGGCTTCAGCATATAATAGTCGGCGCCCAGGCTGAAGGCGTCTTCCGTAATACGCTCCTGGCCTACTGCGGATACTACGATAAAAGAAGGGATCTTTTTCCCTGTATTTTCCTGACTGAATTTCTCCATCACGGTAAGTCCGTCCATTTTCGGCATGATAATATCCAGAATAACGACATCAGGTTCTTTTTCTCTGATAATATTTAAGATTTCTTCTCCATTGTGCGCTTTACCGACTAACGTCAGGTCCTTATCTCCGTCGATCATACGACTCAGTATATCCAGCATTTTCTCATTATCGTCTGCGATTGCCACATTTAATTTTTCCATGAGGCCAGTTTCCTCCTAACTTCTAACATCAAGGTTATTATAGGGAAGGCATATTGCGAAATCAAGCTGAAACTGGCTGAATACCGGCATTTTCGTTCGTCTGTTTTCGAGTTAAACATACATCATTTTCAGTTAACGGAAAACTTTCGACTCAGTTCCTCATATAGCGCGCGGCAGATTTCTACAGGATTTTTGTCTTATCCGGCGGAATTTTCCAGCATGGTTTCCGCAAAAATACCGTAACCGCTGGCGGAATCCCGCACAAAAACGTGTGTGATGGCGCCGGCGATTTTTCCGTTCTGGATTACAGGGCTTCCGCTCATCCCCTGGACGATCCCTCCCGTCAGTTCCAGAAGCCGCGGGTCCGTCACCTGGATCACAAAACTTTTGTTGGTGTCTTCATGGTTCATATCGATCTTTGTGATCTCCGCCTCATATTCTTTCACTTCGCCGTCCGCGCAGCAGAGAATGGACGCCGGACCTGTTTCCAGCTCCTGTTTATAGGCCACTTCCATCTTTCGCAGCGAAAGGCCGCCTGTCTCTCCGGTGTATTTACCGTATATTCCGTTTTTTGTATTGCGCCGTATGCTTCCTATGATCCTGTCCGGCTCATAGCGGATCATACCCGCCAGTTCTCCGGGACTCCCGCTGCTTCCTTTCTGAATTCCCAGGATTTCCGCCTGGTAAAGGGCTCCTGCGCTGATTGTAAGTAGCTCTCCGGTGTCCACATCGCTGATTCCATGGCCAAGCGCCCCGTAGCGTCCCTGGCTGTCGATAAATGTAAGTGTTCCGATCCCCTGTGTATTGTCTCTCACCCAGATCCCCAGCTTATAGTCTCCCGAGGCGTCCTGAACCGGCGTAACCGATACGGGAACTGTCTCGCCGTCCCTTACCACGTCAAGAGTTACCTCTTCCCCGCCGATATGCCGGAGATCTTCCATGAGCTCTTTTTTTCCGGATATTTCTTCTTCATTAAAAGCCACAATATAATCTCCCGGCTTCAGGATATCTTTCGCCGGTTCCTGCGCCTCGCCGTCCTTCGACAGGATCTCGCCTGTGTCTATGACCAGCACGCCCTCTGTTTCCATATATATGCCCACTGTATCGCCGCTTACATAAACAGACGAACTCTCCGAAGGAGTCACCTTGATATTTTTAAAAGGAATGATCCCCAGAAGACGGCAGGGAAGCAGATAGCTTCCTTCACCGGATACCTCCAGCGTTTCCTCAAAAGTCAAAAGAGGATTATCCAGGATCTTCTGCATCTCCTGTTTTTCATTTTCAGACACATGGATCTCATCCGGAACCTTCCGGTCCAGCTGCCGCCAGCCAAGCCAGCAGACAGCCGCCGCGTCCAGACAAAGGCACAACAGCAGGAACCGCCGGTATTTCTTTTTTCTGTCCATTCCGCCACATCCTTTCCTTGCTGTTTTCCGGTGCTTCAGCAGTGTTTCCGCCGCTTAAACGCCGGAACAAAAAAGAAAAAGAGAGAATAATCTCTCCCGGATTACCCTCTCTTATTATGCGACGGATCATTTTATTTCAGTCTTGCAGTTTTATGTACCTGTGCCAATTCTTTCATTTCATGCGCGTTCTGAATCACCGCGTCCGTGATCTGCGCGCCTCCCAGAAGTCTGGCAAGCTCCCGGACGGATTCCTTTTCATCCAGAGGATGGATCTCTGTAATAGTCTCCATTCCCTTCTGGTGCTTTTCTATTTCAAAATGTGTGTCCGCCATGGCTGCGATCTGGGGCAGATGGGTGATACACAATACCTGGTGGCTGCGTCCGATCACCGCCATTTTTTCGGATACTTTCTGCGCGGTCCTTCCGCTGATACCGGTATCGATCTCGTCAAAGATCAGCGTTTCAATCTGGTCTCTGTCCGCGAGGATCGCCTTGATCGCCAGCATGATCCTGGAAAGTTCTCCGCCGGATACGATCGTTCCAAGCGGCTTCAGATCTTCGCCCGGATTGGTGGATATCTCATATTCCACATCATCATAACCATTGGCGGAAAAATCTTTTTTCCGATTAAAATTGATATTGAATTTCACATCCAGGAAATTCAGATCGCGGAGACCTTCCACAATTTTTTCTGTAAGCGTCCTGCTGTAGTCTTTCCGGATTTCCGACAGATCATGCGAAAACTTTTCAAGTTTTTCTTTTGCTCTTTCGAGACCTTCCTGCGCTTCCCGGAATCTTTCCTCATATCTGTCAATGTCTTCCAGTTTTTTCTGCTGTTCCTCCTGATATGCCAGAATATCTTCGATCGTCTTTCCGTATTTTGCCTTCAGCCCGTTAAGAAGATCCAGACGCTTCTCTGTCTCGTAGAAAGTTTCGTCGTCAAAGGTCATATCCTCCACATAGGAGGCAAGTTCTCTGTTAAAGTCATTGAGAAGCCCGTCGATATCCCCCAGGGTATTCCCCAGAGTTTCCAGTTCCGTATCATATTCTGTCACCCGGGAAAGCTCACGCACGGCGCTTCCGATGGCGTCTCCCGCGCCCTGATTATATCCGGTAAGGCTGTGGACCGTCTGCAGTGTTTCCATGATCAGACGGCTGTTGCTGAGACGGCGGTAAAGTTTTTCCAGTTCTTCATCTTCTCCGATACGGAGAGACGCTTTTTCGATTTCACTGATCTCAAATTCCAGAAAAGCTTTCTCACGGTTTCTCTGTTCCTCATCTGTATCCAGTTCTTTCAGGGTTTGGAGACATTTTCTGTATTCATGATAAGCCTCGCGGACCTGCGCTTTCGAAGGCTCGACTTTCTCTTTTCCATATGCGTCAAGGATCTCCAGCTGTCTGTCCGGATACAGAAGAGACTGATGCTCATGCTGCCCGTGGATATCCAGAAGGCAGGAGGCCGCCGCCTTCATCTGTCCTACTGTACAGGTCTCGCCGTTGATCCTGCTGATGCTTCTTCCCTCCAGGATTTTCCTGGAGAGAAGCACCTGTCCTTCCTCGGGATAGATTTCAAGATCCTCAAGTTCTTTTTGCACCTTCTCGTCCTCAATCTGAAACAGGAGCTCTACCAGCGCGTAGGGAGCTCCTGTACGGATCATGTTTTTTGCGATCCTGCCTCCCAGGATCAGCTGCATGGAACCCAGAAGGATTGATTTTCCAGCGCCGGTCTCTCCGGTGAGGATATTCAGTCCCGGCCCGAATTCCACCTCGATATCCTGGATCAGAGCCAGGTTTTTCACATGCAGATGAACTAACATTTTACCTCCTAATGAAGAATACTTTTCAAACGTTTTACCACAGACGCGGCCTGCTCGGCGTTCTTCGCCGCGCACATCACCGTATCGTCTCCGGCTATGCTTCCCAGTATCTCGTCCCATTTCAGCGCGTCGAGAGCCGCCGCCACTCCCATGGCCATCCCCGGCACCGTGCGGATCACCACCAGGTTCTGCCCCTGATCAATGGACAGAAGGGCGTCGTGAAGCACTCTCGTATATTTGTCCCCCATCTCCGAGGGAAAGTCCTTAAGTATCGCGTAATGGGATCTGCCGTTCTTTCCCGCGACCTTGGTCATCTTCAGCGCCCGGATATCTCTGGACACAGTAGCCTGGGTCACGCGGAATCCCGCTTCATTCAGGCGGGCAGCCAGCTCTTCCTGGGTGTCGATCTCATATTTCTGTATCAGTTCTTTTATTTTTTCATGTCTTGCTACCTTCAATGTACAACCTCCGGTATCTTAAATGTTCCTCATCTTCTGCCGCAGGACCTCAACGAAACTTAAATGGTTCAGCTTCAGGATATGTATGCTTACAGACGCTTTGCGCACCACGATCCTGTCTCCTGTCACCATGGGGATCACCGTATCCCCGTCAAAGGACGCCAGACCCTTTTCTTTGTCCTGTCTCCTGCCTTCTCCCAGCTCCACAGTGATTACATCCTCCGCCGGGAAGATGATGCTCCTGGTATTCAGGGTATGGGGCGCTATGGGAGTCATCAGAGTCATGGACGCGCTTGGTGATATGATCGGGCCGCCGCAGGAAAGGCTGTATCCGGTGGAACCGGTGGGCGTCGCTATGATGATCCCGTCGGCATTATAGGAATTCAGATACTCGTTATTTACGTAATTCTTGAATCCCACCACACGGAGCGGGCCTTCACGGCAGATCACAATATCATTCAGGGCCACGTCATGACCGATGATACTGTCTCCCCGGTAAACGGTTCCGGTAAGCATCATGCGGTCCTCGATCTCATAGTCGTCCCTGAGCAGCTGATCCAGAGCCGGAAGGATGGACTGGCGGTCCACTTCCGCCAGGAAACCGAGAGTGCCGAGGTTCATTCCCAGCATGGGAATCTCCCTGTGTACCACGTCTCTGGCAGCCTGGAGCAGGGTTCCGTCCCCTCCCAGAACAAGTATGCACTCCGTCCCCTCCGGTATCAGGTTCGGATTCGTATAATGATAGCTTCCTTCCTGTTTCCTTTCAGCAAGCTGTACCTGGCATTCTTTGCCTTTTTGTTTTAAATAATTCTCGATCTTTTTTGTGATCTCAAGATTTTCGTCCTTGTCACTGTTTGTGATGATATAAAACTTGTCCATACCGTCTTCCTCAGTCCAGTTCCTGATGGGCTTCCCGCACCACTGTCTCCGGGTCTGTGTCAAGACGGGAGATGATTTCCTGTTCTTCCGGACGTTTTTTCAGATGCAGCAGATATTCAATATTCCCCTCCGGCCCTTTGATGGGAGAAAAGGAAAGATGCCGGGGTTCCAGATGGATTGCCGCGGCATAGGCGATCACTTTTTCGATCACCTCGAGATGGACCGCCGGATCACGTACCACGCCCTTCTTTCCCACTTTTTCTCTTCCCGCTTCAAACTGGGGTTTGATGAGACATACGATCTCCCCCTCGTCTGTAAGAAGGTTCCTTACAGGAAGCAGCAACTTTGTCAGGGAAATAAAAGACACGTCAATGGAGGAAAAGTCCGCTTTTTCCTCCAGATGTTCCGGAAGCACGTAACGGATGTTGGTCTTCTCCATACACACCACCCGGGGATCATTTCTCAGTTTCCAGTCCAGCTGGCCGTATCCCACGTCGATGGAATAAACCTTCACCGCACCGTTCTGGAGCATACAGTCTGTAAAGCCTCCTGTAGAAGCGCCTACGTCCATGCATACCTTGCCCTCCAGGGAAACGCCGAAATTCTTCATTGCCTTCTCCAGCTTCAGGCCGCCCCTGCTCACATAGGGCAGGGTATTGCCTCTTACTTCAATGGAAACCTCCTCCGGGAACATGGTTCCCGCCTTATCTTCCTTCTGCCCGTCCACGTAAACGCTTCCGGACATGATATATGCCTTCGCCTTTTCTCTGGAAGGCGCAAGGGCTCTCTCTGTCATTAAAATGTCAAGCCGTTTCTTCATTACTGTTTCTCATACTCCTCTATGGCGCCGAGGATCTCCGGTGCGGAAAGTCCCACTTCCGCCCGCAGGCTTTCGGTTTCCCCGTGCCCGATAAAACGGTTCCAGATCGCAATGGGCAGCACTCTGCACTCCGGATGGCAGGCTTCCATATAAGCCGCCACATGCTCTCCGAATCCGCCGTTCTTCACATTTTCCTCCACAGTTACAAAAAGACTGTGGTCTTTCGCCAGCTCGTCCAGAAGAGACGTATCCAGCGGTTTTACAAATCTCGCGTTCACAAAAGTGGGGTTATCGCCCCGTTCCTTCAGTTCTGTATATACCTTCTCGCAGATTTCCGTCATGCTTCCCACGGAAAGTATCGCTGTGCCTGTCCCTCTGAAAAGGACTTCGCTCTTTCCGTACTCCACAGGGCTTTGGAATTCCTCCAGTCCCTGATACGCATGGCCTTTGGGATAACGGATTGCGCAGGGGCCGTCCGCCTTTACCGCGAACTCCAGCATCTCCTTAAGTTCCTGCTGGTTCTTTGGAGCCATGACTGTCATATTCGGCATCATGGTGAGATAGGAAAGATCAAAGCATCCATGGTGTGTCTCTCCGTCCGCGCCTACGATCCCCGCCCTGTCGATGGCGAAGATCACATGGAGATTCTGCATACAGACATCCTGCAGTATCTGATCCACCGACCTCTGCAGGAAGGATGAGTAGATCGCCACCACGGGGATCATCCCTCCCAGGGCCAGCCCGGCTGCAAAGGACACCGCATGTTCCTCCGCGATCCCCACATCGAAAAATCTGTCGGGAAACAGTCTTCCGAATTCTTTCAGCCCGGTGCCTTCCGGCATGGCGGCAGTAATCCCCACAAGCTTCTTTTCTTTTCTGCCAAGGTCTTTCATGGCGTTGGAAAACACTTCCGTATACGTGAGTCCCTTCTTAACAGCAAGCGGTTTCCCCGTTTTTATATCAAAAGGTCCTGTTCCGTGAAAACGGTCCGGATGCAGGCTGGCAGGTCTGTAGCCACGGCCTTTTTCCGTAAGGACATGAACGATCACCGGCCCCTCCACACGTTTTGCCTCATTAAAGAGCTTCATCATCTGGCGCATATTGTGACCGTCCACTGGTCCCAGATATGTCAGCCCCATATTTTCAAAAAGCATTCCCGGAATGATCAGCTGCTTGATGCTGCTCTTGGTCTTTCGCACCGTATCCACCAGGGCGGTTCCCACTTTCGGGACTTTTTTCAGTGTCTTCGTCACGCTGAGTTTCATTCCTGTGTAGGATTCCGCCGTTCTCAGGGCGCTGAGATAGGAAGACATTCCTCCCACGTTCCGGGATATGGACATATTGTTGTCGTTAAGGATAATGATAAAATTGGTCTTCAATTCAGCCGCGTTATTCAGCGCTTCATAAGCCATACCGCCCGTAAGCGCCCCGTCTCCGATCACGGAAACCACATAATAGTTGTCGCCTGACAGGTCTCTGGCTCTGACATAGCCAAGACCGGCGGATATGGAATCAGAACTGTGTCCTGCGTCAAAAGCGTCGCAGGGGCTCTCTTTTCGCTTGGGAAATCCGCTCATGCCGCCCTCCATCCGCAGACGGGCGAATCCTTCCTTCCTGCCGGTAAGTATTTTGTGCGTGTATGCCTGATGTCCCACATCCCAGATGATCTTGTCCTTCGGAAGATCCAGGACGTTATGGAGAGCCATCGTCAGCTCTACCACGCCGAGATTTGACGCAAGATGCCCCCCTGTCCGGCTTACAGACTCTATCAGAAACTGCCTGATCTCGTCTGCCAGGGCAGGAAAATCCGCCAGGGCAATCTTATGAATGTCATTTGGCTTTTTAATCTTTTCCAGCATCCTTCGTATCCTTCTTTCACTTCCTGCGGCTGACCATCTCCCGGATCAGCTCCGTCAGGAATTCATTTTTTCTGTTTAATCCCTCCAGCAGCGAAACAGCCTTCTCCGACAGATCCGATACCTGACGGGAAGCTTCTTCCGTACCGAACAGGGTCACATAGGTAACCTTGCTGTTCTTTTCATCGCTGTGGACCGGTTTGCCCAGTTCCCGGCTTGTACTGGTCACATCCAGAATATCGTCCCGGATCTGAAATGCAAGTCCTATGTAGGAAGCTGCTTTTTCCACTGCTGCAGTCTCTTCTGCATCCGCTCCTGCAAGAACGGCGCCTGTCATCATAGATGCTTCGATCAGCGCGGAAGTCTTATGCTCATAGATATAATCCAGCATTTCTTTTGTTATGGGTTTGCCGTCGTTCTCCACATCCACGCTCTGTCCGCCCAGCATTCCGTATATCCCGGTCTTCTCTGCCATGATCTGTACCGCGCGGATCACCCGGTCGTCTCCCGGAGCCAGGGCGAACGCCCGGAACATCGTCTCATAGGCATAATTCAGAAGGCACACGCCGCTTAAGACGCCCATTGCCTCCCCGTATACCTTATGAGTGGTAAGACGCCCTCTCCGGTAATCGTCATTATCGATAGCCGGAAGATCGTCGTGGATCAGCGAATGGGTATGGATCATCTCGATCGCCGCCATAAAAGGCTCCGCCAGACTCTCGTCCCCGCCGAACAGGCGGCAGGTTTCCAGAAGAAGTATGGGGCGCAGACGTTTTCCTCCGGCGCACATACTGTAGTTCATGGCTTCCGCCATGGTTCTGGCAAACCCTGTTTCCTCCGGCAGCCAGCGGCGGATCACCTCTTCCGCTTTCTCCGTTCTTGTATTCAGTTCATCCTTAAAATTCCCGTAATGTCCCATCTTCATCCATCTGGAGCATCTTTTTTTCTACTGTATCCAGTTTCTGGCTGCAGTATTTCAGAAGCTCCATTCCTTTTTTATAATAGCGGAAAGAGTCCTCCAGAGAAGTTTCACTGTTTTCAAGTTTCTGCGCCAGCACGTCAAGCTGTGTGAAAACTTCGTCCAGGGATTTTTCCTCGTTGTTCTGCGTAGTTTTTTCCTGTACATCTGTCATCTGTCCCGATTTTCCTTCCTGCATCCTGCCACCTCAGCCTCTATCACTCCGTCCGTAACCGCGATCTCAAGACGATCCCCCGCATGCACTCCGGCAATACTTGTCACGGCCCTTCCTCTGGCGTCTGTCACAAAAGAGTACCCCTGGTTCAGTTTGCCAAGAGGCGACAGGCCTCTGAACCGTTCCAGATATATGCCCAGAGTATGCCTGTATGCCTGTATTTTACCGTCCATGGCGTTCCTCAGCGCATCCTCAAGCCTCACCAGTGTCTCCCGGTTGTCCCTCAGACGGCTCTGCGGGCTTAAATACTGGAAGCGGGTCTGGTACTGCGCAAGTCTCGCTCTGCCAAGAGATATTTTCCCTGAGACGCCTCTTTCCAGGCGCTCCCGGTATGCACGGAGATTCTCAAGTATACCGGCAAAATCCGCAACTGCCAGCTCCGCAGCCGCCGAAGGCGTTGGCGCTCTTAAATCCGCCACGAAATCCGCGATGGTAAAATCTGTCTCATGCCCTACGGCAGAGATCACAGGGGTACGGCATTCAAAAATCGCGCGGGCCACCTTTTCCTCATTAAAGGCCCAGAGATCTTCGATGGATCCTCCGCCCCGGCCCACAATGATCACATCCACTCCTGCCCGGTCCAGCATGCGGATCCCGCGTACAATACTGTCCGCGGCCCCTTCCCCCTGGACAAGCGCCGGATAAAGAATGATCTGAAGATACGGATTCCTCCTTAAAGATATGTTGCGGATATCCTGAACAGCGGCTCCCGTGGGAGCGGTCACCACGCCCAGCCGTCTGATATACGGAGGAATGGGCTGCTTATATTCTGCCGCGAACATCCCCATCTCTTCCAGTTCCGCTTTCAGCGCCAGAAAACGTTCATAGAGAGCTCCGGCCCCTTCCAGGGTGATCTCTCTGGCGTACAGCTGGTAGCGTCCGTCGCGCTCGTAAACGTCCACCGTTCCTCCCACCACAACACGGTCCCCGTCCTTCATCCGGAAGGCAAGTCCTCTCCTCTGTCCGGCAAACATGACACAGGACAGGACTCCTGTCTCATCCTTCAGGGAAAAATAGATATGCCCGCTGGGATGATATTTACAGTTGGAGACCTCTCCCTTTACATAAACCTTGCGCAGGACGAAATCCTGTACAAACATATTTTTCACATAACGGTTGATCTGTCCTACGGAATAGATTGTTTTCATTCTGCGTTTTTGCTTTCTTCCTGAGTGTCAGCCGTTTTTTTACTGGAACGGATAATAATCTTCGCCTGATGGGTCTGGCGGTGGGCCCTGTGGATCTCGCCACCCTCTTTCCGTCCGCTGGCGATCTTGCCCAGGACTCCGTTGACAAAAGAGCCGGAATCTTCACCGCCGAATTTCTTCGCCAGTTCCACAGCTTCATTGATGGCAACTCCCACCGGCACGTCCTCGTCAAATTTCATCTCATAAACCGCCAGACGCAGCGCGGT
>DWXL01000125.1 GCA_019119235.1 Candidatus Blautia excrementigallinarum
TATGAGAATCTTGATCTGATCCCGTCATCCACTCTGATGAGTTCTATCGAATATGAACTGTTTACCAAGTGGCAGAGGGAATTTATCCTGAAAAAATGTCTTCAGAAGGTGAAGGATTCCGGCGTCTATGATTATATCCTCATTGACGCCCCGCCTACGCTGGGCGGCTGGGTGATGAATATCCTGTGCGCTTCAGACTGGGTGACCGTGCCTGTGGAGGCGAGCCCGTGGGGCATGTTCGGTCTGGCGAATATGTTTGACTTTCTCAGCGAAGTGCAGCAGATCACGCCGGAACTTCAGGTTGCGGGTATCGTAGTTACCAAGGTGGATACCCGTAAGAATTATTTTAAACAGACAATGGAAACTTTGCGGGAGCTGGAGGATATTCATGTTTTTGACAACTTTATCCGCGTGGACAGTTCGGTGGAATGGGCCCAGGACAACAGCGCACCGGTGGTAGAATATAAAAAATCCAGCAGAAGCGCGAAGGAATATGGAGAATTGGCAGAGGAGGTAATGAAACGTGTCAGTAGGTAAGGAGAGTATCAAACGCGCTGCAAGCGCAGGAACAAAGAAGAGTACAGTGGACGCACTTGCGGAGGAAGTAAAGGCTGCGGCAGCCACTGCGGAGACCAAAGCGCCCGCTGCGGCGAAACCGGCGGCAAAGAAGACCGCAAGGACCAAGGCAGCATCCACCAGGAAGACGACAGCTGCGAAAGCGGCAAAAACAGTTAAGACTTCAGTTCTCACTCCCGCGAACGCGGAGGAGATCCAGTCGAAGTTTATTTCCGACAAGGCTAAGAAGTCTGAGAATGTAAGCGGACCGGTTCGTATTACGGACGAACTTCCGGTTTATCTTCTTTAAACACGTCTGATCTTGTGCCCTTTCCCAAGCAGAAAGGGCATTTTTTCAGGCAATTTTTTGCGCCGATATATGGAATGTTAATGCGGCAAAAAAACTGCCCACAATTTTTGCCACATATTGAAAGACATGGTAGGACTTCATATAATATCTCATGTACATAAGATCGGTGTGCATGAAAAAGAAAAAACGTATTCCCGCATTTTCGGCGTATATGATTAGCCGGACAATGCGGGAATATCTTTTTATTTCACAGGAAATGCCCTTTTATTTTAAGGTGTGCCGCGGCCGTTCAGCCGATATTTCTGATAATCCCGCGGATCATTTCTTCCGCTTCCCCGGGATCATAGAAACAGGAGTCGTCCATGTTTTCCATATAATCCCTGAACGCATCTATCAGTCCGGTCTCTCTGACAGTGAGAACAATTACGTCTCCGCTGTTGTTCTTAAAAAGAATATTTCCCTGATCGCTACAGACACATAAATGAAGGTTCCGTGGAAGATAATTCAGAGGTTCTCTTAAGATCCGGTAGGTTCTGTTCCGGCAGCAGTCCAGGAGTCTTTCCAGTACGGAAATCCTCTGAGCGGATGACAGGGGGTGATAAAATACTTCAGGGATCTCGTCCAGAAGTCCGGTCTGCGCGAAATGTGTCAGTCCGTTATAGGTAAAATAAATGAAAAAACGGCCGTCGGCTATTTTCTGGCTGTTAAGGCGGAAATAGTTTTTCGCGCGCGTAAAGATCTCCCGGCCTCCGGGGAGGGAATGGTTGAATATATCATTAAGGATACGGCCGCTGATAAACGGCGTCAGGCAGGCTTCCGGCTGAATGCCGATCATCGGTTCTTTTTCTCCCGCAAGGCCAAATACTGTGTCCAGAAATTCCGCGCACCTGTCGGGAACTATTGGAAAGGCTTCAAACAGACGGGTACACTGGTCATAGCAGGAGTTATAAATCTGCCGGAGCATATGGACAGCGTCCGGATCCTGGAAATACATTCCGGAGCTGTAATCACTGCTGCAGAGAAGAGCGGCGTCTGTTGTCAGGAGCATATACGGAAAGAGATTAAAATTATAAAAATGAGAGTGTATTTCGTCATAAAAATAGCACGTGTTATATTCCAGTTCCGGGATCATATAGAGCGGGAATATTTTTTCCAGACAGGTAAGGTTATACAGTTTATTTTCTGATGTAAACTGCAGTTTGTCTGAAAAACAGAGAATGTGACGGATGTTCAGTGTGCCTGCCGGTTTCAGACTGGCCAGCAGGCTGAAGAGAAAGTCATGGTCAGCCTGGAGCAGAAGACAGATCTGCCCGTTTTGTTTTCCGGCTTCTTTCAGAAGCATCTGGTGGATAAGGCAGTCGATGTGCTGCTGCGAAGTAAGCGGGATACACGGGCGGGTTCCCTCCTGCACGCCGTCCATACGCTGAAAAGCAAAACCGGCTGTGGAAGGAACTGGCAGTGAAGAAGGAAAATTACGTATAAAATCATCTACACTTTTTCGGCTGAAGTAGGTTTCAGATCCTATCCTGGCGATTTTCCACGCCTCGGTCAGACGCTGATATTCGGATGGAGTGAGGCGCATAAAGGCGGTCATTTTTTCGAAAAGATCCGGCGACGGAGGGTTTCGCTTGCCGCTGATGATTTTGTACATCGTGGAGCGGTCCAGGCCGCAGTATTTTGCCATGGAAAAAATTTTGACTTCTTTTTCACGGATCAGTTCATTTAAAATATCGGAAAATATAGACATTTCAAGATCTCCCCCTGTAAGATCGAAGTTTTTCTGAAATTAAGATAGCATGTTATCGGTGATTTGTCTCCATGAAATTTGACAAAAATCCTGAGTTTTGTACCGGTATTTTAACTTTGCCGTAAATTGTACAAGGAAAAGCCGCCTGAACAGTCAGACGGCTTATTTCCTTAACTTTTGAGGGGGGAGATAGAGAGTGGTTATTCATCTATCCAAAATCTATTATATCCGTGAAATGTGAGCAAAGTATGTATTCTTTCTAAAAGAAATCGAAAATTTATAAACAAATCTTAAAAAAAGTTTATAATTCCGTTTTTTTCTTGTTTGAAAAAGAAAATCGTGATACATTGAGAATGTCTGGACAATGCGTTCTGCATTGTCCAAAGCAGACGGAACAGACGGCTGGGAAAGCAGCCTGTTGCCGTCAGATTCATTTGCCGTTTCGGCAGAATATCCATTTCAGACAGAACAGGATACCGGGAGGGGGAGATGCCTATGCGCTGATGAGGCGTTTTTTAGCGCCCGTTTATGAGAGCGGGAAGTTTTTTACAGAATGGCCGCATTATGCGGCAGAAAGAAAGGTGTATATGAGAAATGTTTTTTTCAGAAAAATAAGAGCGGCCATGGTGGCGTTCCTTCTAACCGGAGCAGTCGTTGTAAACGGAGGATTCTGCGGATGTGTACTTACGTACGCGGCGGCAAATGGAGAAACCGGAATACAGGCTGCCGGAAACAGTCCGGCGACAGAAGGAGACAGTAGATCCAAGGCCGCAGCGATCCGGAGCAGCCGGGATAACAGGCCGGAAGCAGCAAGCCAGGAAGAAGACAATGCGGAAGAGAGAACCACAGAAGAAATCAGTGAAACAGTAAGTAATACGCAGAAGAAGAATGCGCATGAGGAGAGCAATGCGCAGGAGAAAAATGCGGGCAGGGAAAACGTGACAGAAAGCAATGTGCAGGAGATAAATACAGATGAAAAAAGCGAGGGAGCAGGCAATGGGCAGGAGATAAATACAGGTAAAGAAAGCGCGGAAGAAAATATATCAGGCGAAAGCGCAGCGGAAGAACATCCCGGGGATGAAGACAAATCAGAAGAAATTCCGGAGAATGCAAATATGTCAGAGGAAGAACCGGAGGATGAAGACACGTCAGAGGAGGATCCGGGGAATGAAAACATGTCAGAGGAAACTCCGGAGGATGAAAACGCCCCGGAGCAGTTTATGGAGGGTGAAAACGGATCAGAGGAAGACCCTGAGAAAGAAAATGAGGCAGATGAAACCTCAGAAGAAGACACAGAAGGAGTCTGGAACAAAGACGATCAGGAAGGACAGGAATCAGAAGGCGCACTTTTTCTGGATCTCCGTCTTCTGAATGAAAAACCGAAGGCCGGGGAGACGCTTGTGTATGAGATAACTGTAGAAAATACGGGCAGACTGCCGCTTTCAGATCTTGATCTGAATTACAGTTTCGGAGATCCCGGACTTAAGGGAACCTGGGAGACGGCGGAAAATACAGGCGGAGACTGGGAAGGGAACGGCAGTCAGGCGGCAGACGGCAGCAGTATATCGCTGGAAAAGCTGGAGCCGGGAATGAGGAAACTCTTTTATCTCCGCCTGCCTCTTTTGGAAGACCGCGAAGATCCTGTCCGGCTGAAAGTCACAGCGGCAGGAGAAGACCGTTTGCTGGAAACAGATATCATTCCGCTTGAAGCGGATTTTGAAGTGACAAAATCAGCCGACAGAACGCAGGCTGCCGCCGGAGACAGGATCCTGTTTAGTATCTGTATACGAAACACCGGAGAGAGGACGCTTCACTCCGTGCTTACATCGGAACGTCTTCAGACAGAGGGGCTCCGGGCGGAATTTCTGGAACAGGAAGGGGCAGAGCTGAGTCCGTCAAAAACAATGGCGCTGATCCCGGAGATACTTCCGGGGCAGGCGGTGAGTCTCCGGGCGGAAGTGGCGCTTCCGGAAAATGTGGAGGATCAGACACTGATAAACGAAGTATCGGTAGTGACGGCAGAGACCGGTGAAAGGACGGTTGTCTCCGGCGCGGAGGTTCGGATTTACGGTATATCGCCGTCTCCGGAGCCTTCAGAGACAGCCGGATATCTGCCGGAGCAGACAGCCGTTACAAGGGCTTACGCCCCGGAATCGGCGCCGAAAACAGGAGACGGTTCCCGGCCGGTTTTCTGGTTTTCCGTGTCGGCGTCAGGAGCAGCCGCCGGGATTTATTTACTGACAGAAAAACGCCGCCGGAGAAAAAGAAGATAAGGGCAGTGTCGCTTTACAACATTTCACGGGTGTGATATTCTATTAAGGAGTATGTTGGCAGTAAAACTGCCGTATTCTGGTTGGAGGAAACATCATGAAATTGTCAGAATTACTGGAACGTATAGAATATACCTGCTGCCAGGGCGACACGGAGCAGGAGATTACATCCGTGGTATACGATTCCCGGAAGGCCGGGGAGGGTTCCCTCTTCATCTGTATCCGGGGCGCGGTCGCGGACGGACATAAGTTTATTCCCGACGTCCTTGCAAAAGGGGTAAAAGCTCTTGTGGTGGAGGAAGATGTTCAGGTTCCGGCGGACGTCACAGTGATCCGTGTGGAAGATACCCGTTACGCCATGGCTTTTATCTCGGCCGCATGGTTCGGATATCCTGCGGAGCAGCTGAAGACGATCGGTATTACCGGAACCAAGGGCAAAACCACTACCACTTATATGGTGAAATCTATCCTGGAAAACGCGGGATATAAGGTGGGGCTGATCGGAACGATTGAAGCCATTGTAGGGGATGAAACCATTCCCGCCGCCAATACCACGCCGGAATCTTATATCATCCAGGAGTATTTCCGCAGAATGGCGGACGCAGGCTGCGACTGTGTGGTGATGGAGGTATCCTCTCAGGGCCTGATGCTTCACAGGACCCAGGGATTCATTTTTGATTATGGTATTTTCACCAATATCGAACCCGACCACATCGGGCCCAACGAACACAGGGATTTTGATCATTATCTGGCCTGTAAGTCCATGCTTTTAAAACAGTGCAGGGTGGGGATCGTCAACAGGGACGACGAACACTTTGCGAAGATCATCGAAGGACATACCTGTGAGCTGGAAACCTACGGCTTCTCGCCGGAGGCGGATCTGCGTGCGGAGGACGCCCATATGGTAAACGGCAGAGGGTATCTGGGAATATCCTATCATGTAAAAGGCCTTCTGGATTTTCCGGTGGAGATCGATATCCCGGGTAAATTCAGTATCTATAATTCACTGACGGCGATCGCTATCTGCCGTCACTTTAAGGTGTCCCGGGAGAATATTATCCGCGCCCTGAAAGTCGCCCGGGTAAAAGGCCGCATTGAGATGGTAAAAGTATCCGACGAGTTTACTCTGATGATCGATTACGCACATAACGCAATGGCGCTGGAAAGCCTTCTTACAACGCTCAGAGAATATCATCCCCACAGGCTGGTCTGCCTGTTCGGGTGCGGCGGCAACAGGGCAAGACAGAGGCGGTTTGAAATGGGCGAGGTCTCCGGACGGCTGGCTGATCTGACCATCATCACGTCAGATAACCCGAGATTCGAGGAGCCCCAGGCGATCATTGACGATATTAAAACAGGAATCGCAAAGACTGACGGGAAATATGTGGAGATCTGCGACAGAAAAGAAGCGATCGCCTATGCGATCCATCACGGAGAACCGGGAGACATCATTGTTCTCGCGGGAAAAGGCCATGAGGATTATCAGGAAATAAAAGGCAAGAAGTATCCCATGGATGAGCGTGTGCTGATCGCGGATATCCTGGCAGGCAGATAGAGAAAGAGAGAATTCATGTTATATGCGGATGTAATTGTGGATATATCCCACGAAAAACTCGACCGCAGTTTTCAGTACCTCGTTCCCCGGGAAATGGAGGACGAGATTCGTGTGGGGATGGTGGCAGCCATCCCCTTTGGAAATGGGAATAAAGAACGAAAAGGCTATGTGACCGGACTGTCCGGGGAACCGAAATATGATCCGGCGAAGATCAAATCTCTTCGGAGGCTGTGCAGCGGCGAGGAAACGACAGAAGCCCGTCTTGTATCGCTGGCGGCCTGGATGAAGGAGCGTTATGGTTCCACTATGGCACAGGCGCTGAAGACAGTCCTGCCGGTGCGGGAAAAGATCCGCCATAAAGAAAAAAGACTTCTGTATCTTCGCGTCAGCAGAGAGCAGGCGGAGCAGGAGGCTTCCCGAATGGAAAAAAGCCGGTGCAGGGCCAGGGCAAGAGTGCTCCGGGCTCTTCTTGAGAAAGAACCGCTGGACTGTACAAAAGCCGCGAAAGAACTGGGGATGACCTCCTCCGTGCTGAAACCTCTTCTTGAACAGGAGCTGGTGGAGATCCGGCAGGATGAAGTCTACCGGATACCTGCGGAGGAAGTCTCTGTTCCCGTGGAAGAGCATTCTGTCCTTTCTGACGCGCAGAAAGAGGCGTTGGATGAGATCCTGGCGGAATGGGAGAATTCTTCCGCAAGGCCCGTCCTTCTTCACGGAGTTACGGGAAGCGGGAAGACCCAGGTATATATGAAACTGATCGAAAAGGTGATATCTTCGGGCCGGCAGGTGATCGTGCTGATCCCGGAGATCGCGCTGACTTATCAGACTGTGCGCAGATTTACGGGATGGTTCGGAGATAAGGTCTCTGTCCTGAATTCCCGTATGTCTCCCGGAGAACGGTACGATCAGTTCCGCAGGGCCAGACAGGGCGGGATTCAGATCATGGTGGGACCGCGTTCGGCTCTTTTTACCCCTTTTTCCAGGCTGGGACTTATTATTGTGGATGAAGAGCATGAACCCACCTATAAGAGTGAGAACAGTCCAAGGTATCATGCGAGGGAAGTTGCTGTGCGCCGCGGGGAGATGGAAAACGCCCGTGTTGTTCTGGGATCGGCAACCCCTTCCCTGGAAGCATATACGAAGGCCCGGCAGGGGGAATATCTGCTGGTAAAGCTGACGGAAAGATACCGTGACCGCCCGCTGCCGGAGGTGTCGGTTGTGGATCTCCGGAAGGAACTGAAAAGCGGCAACCGTTCCGTGCTCAGCAGGAAACTGCAAGAAGCTGTGCAGCACAGGCTGGAGAGGAGAGAGCAGGCCATGCTGTTTCTGAACCGGCGGGGGTACGCAGGATTCGTTTCCTGCCGTTCCTGCGGCGAGGTCCTGAAATGTCCTCACTGCGACGTGGCGCTTTCGGAACACAGCAATGGAAAAATGATCTGTCATTACTGCGGTTATGAGAGATCTTCCGTGAAAGTCTGCCCGGTGTGCGGATCGCCGTATATCGGCGGGTTCAAGGCCGGGACACAGCAGATCGAAGCAGTGCTGCGAAGAGAATTTCCTGATGCGGGGATCCTGCGTATGGACTATGACACCACCAGGACTAGGGGAAGTTACGAACAGATCCTGGCGTCTTTCGCGGCCCATGAGGCGGATATCCTTGTGGGAACCCAGATGATCGTGAAAGGCCATGACTTTCCGGATGTGACTCTAGTGGGCATCATCGCGGCGGATCTGTCCCTGAATGAGGCGGATTACCGCTGCGGGGAGAGGACCTTCCAGCTTCTCACCCAGGCGGTGGGACGTTCCGGAAGAGGGAAGAAGACCGGTGAAGCGGTGATCCAGACTTATCATCCGGATCACTACAGTATACAGGCGGCGGCGCATCAGGACTATGAGAGATTCTATGAAGAGGAAATGGGGTACCGCATATTGATGGATTATCCGCCGGCGGCCCATATGCTCACAGTTCTCGCCGCCGGGGAGGACGCGGCACTTCTGGGGCAAGGAATGGAATTTATCCGGAAATTCGCCGAAAGGATATGTCCGGATAAGAGACTGCATATCATCGGGCCGGCCGACGCGGCTGTGGGAAAAGTAAACGACATATACAGAAAAGTATTCCGTCTGAAACATGAGGACGGGAAGCTTCTTCTGGACATGAAAGATAAGATTGAAAAATATATTGAAATAAATTCCGGATTCCGGAAACTATATATACAGTACGATATGGAATGATACCGGACGGAAAGCGCAGAGAGACTCCGGCGCGGACCGGATCATACGAAAAGATGACGTCAGAAACACAGAAGAATACAGAAGAAAGAGAGAGGGCAGAAAAATGGCACTGAGAACAATCAGAACAGAGGGAGATCCGGTTCTCCACAAGATCAGCAGACCGGTAAAAGAGATGACGCCGAAACTCCGCACACTTATTTTTGATATGCTGGATACGATGTACGAAGCTTATGGAGTGGGACTTGCAGCGCCCCAGGTGGGAGTCCTGAAGCGGATCGTGACCATCGATATCGGAGAGGGCCCCATTGTTCTTATCAATCCGGAGATCCTGGAGACTTCCGGGGAACAGACCGGAGACGAGGGCTGCCTGAGTGTTCCGGGAATGGCCGGACAGGTAACGAGACCGAATTATGTTAAAGTAAAAGCCCTGGATGAAAATATGAATGAAGTGATATACGAGGGAACGGAACTTCTTGCCCGCGCCTTCTGTCACGAGATCGATCATCTGGACGGAAAAATGTACACGGAACTTGTGGAGGGAGAACTTCACAGAACGACCTATGACGAGGATGAGGAGTGACATGATGAAGATTGTATACATGGGAACACCTGATTTCGCGGTGCCGCCGCTGCGGGCTCTGGCAGAGGCCGGATACAGGGTGGAGGCTGTGGTGACGCAGCCGGATAAGCCGAAGGGCAGGGGGAAGGCCCTTATGCCGACTCCGGTGAAAGAGGAGGCCCTGAAGCATGGCATCCCGGTCTTTCAGCCTTCGAAAGTACGGGAAGAATCTTTTGTCAGACAGTTGAGCGAACTGGATCCGGATGTGATCATTGTAGCGGCGTTCGGCCAGATCATTCCGAAAGAGATCCTAGATATGCCCGCGTTCGGATGCCTGAATATTCATGCCTCTCTCCTTCCGAAATATAGAGGGGCGGCGCCGATCCAGTACGCGGTGATCGACGGGGAAAAAGAGTCCGGCGTGACGCTGATGCGTATGGGAACAGGACTGGATACCGGTGATATGATCGCAAAGGCTGTGATTCCTCTTGCCGCGGACGAGACGGGAGGAAGCCTTTTTGACAAGCTGGCGCAGGCGGGCGCGAAGCTTCTGGTGGAAACTCTTCCGTCTGTTTTCGACGGAACGGCGGTTTATGAGAAACAGCCGGAGGAAAGCCCCACGCCCTATGCGGCGATGATCACCAAACAGATGGGGCTTCTTGATTTTTCTGAAAGCGCGGAGAAACTGGAGCGGCTGATACGGGGCCTGAATCCCTGGCCCAGCGCCTATACGTTCCTGGAGGGGAAAACGCTTAAGATATGGAAGGCGGCTGTCTCCGGCATGGAATATGATAAGAACGGACAGGAGGCCCTTCCGGGTACGGTTGTCCTGACAGATAAAGAAGGAATCCATGTAGTCTGCGGCGAAGGACGTCTGATCCTTCAGGAAGTGCAGCTTGAAGGCAAGAAACGTATGGATGCGGCGGCTTTCCTGCGGGGATTTCCGATAGCCGCGGGGACAAGACTGGCAGATCATAAGGAGTGATGGAATGTACGGATACGGTTATGGATTTTATGGATTTGACAGAACCTATATACTTCTGATCATCGGTATGCTGCTCTCGCTTGCGGCTTCCGCGAAACTGAAAAGTACTTTCGCGAAATACCGCAGGATCAGAAGTGCTTCCGGGCTCACCGGAGCGGAAGCGGCGGCAAGGATCCTCAGGGCCGCCGGGATCACCGACGTGCAGATACGGGCCATACCGGGAAGCCTGACGGATCACTATGATCCCAGGACCAAAACAGTCAGTCTGTCTCAGGATATATACGGACAGACCTCTCTTGCGGCGGTGGGAGTGGCGGCTCATGAATGCGGGCATGCCATCCAGCATGCGGTTCATTATACTCCCCTTGAGATGCGCAGCGCTATTGTTCCCGTG
Source organism: Candidatus Blautia excrementigallinarum (assembly GCA_019119235.1). Taxonomy (GTDB): domain Bacteria; phylum Bacillota; class Clostridia; order Lachnospirales; family Lachnospiraceae; genus Blautia_A; species Blautia_A excrementigallinarum. The sequence goes on from DWXL01000125.1 coordinate 10,611, forward strand.
GCCAATCTGGGAAGTTCGCTGTCATGGCCTCTTTTCCTGATCGGCCTGCTGGCAGGGATACGGCCGCTGACCACGGCGGGGATCGTGCTTTTCTCTCTGGCAGTACTGTTCCAGCTTGTGACGCTTCCGGTAGAACTCAACGCGTCTTCGCGGGCGCTGCGAATGCTGGAAGGTACGGGGATCCTGGGCGTTTCAGAGGTTAAGGGCGCAAGGAAGGTGCTCACCGCCGCGGCCCTTACCTATGTGGCCGCGCTGGCCGCGTCCATACTGCAGCTTTTGAGACTATTGATCCTGGCGGGAGGAAGGAGAAATGATGACTAACGGAATCAACACCAGAGAAATGATCCTGGAGATTCTCCTTAAGATCAACGAGGAGGGAGAGCACAGCCATATCGCCATACGCGACGCTCTCTCCAAATACCAGTTTCTTCCCAAGCAGGACAGGGCGTTTATCACAAGAGTGTGCGAAGGCACGCTGGAATACAGGATACTGATCGACTATATCATTGACTCGTTTTCGAAGATCAGCGTGGACAAGATGAAGCCGCCTATCCGGGAGATCTTAAGAAGCGCGGTATACCAGCTGAAGTTTATGGACAGGGTGCCGGACAGCGCCGTGTGCAACGAGGCGGTGAAGCTTGCCCAGCGCAAGGGCTTTTATAACCTGAAACCATTTGTGAACGGAGTACTCCGGACTGTTTCACGTCAGCTGGATCAGCTGGAATATCCTCCCAGAGAAAGAAATCTGGTACGTTTTCTCTCTGTGAAATATTCCATGCCGGAACCGCTTGTGCTGCGGTGGCTGAACGTTTACGGTGAGGAAGTTACAGAAAAAATGCTGGCGGATTTTCTGGAGGACAAGCCTCTGACTGTCCGCTGCCGTACATATCTGAATTCTGTGGAAAAGACCTGCGAGAGCCTGAGAGCCCAGGGTGTTACCGTGGAACCGGCCCCGTATCTTCCCTATGCAAAAAGGATATCGGGATACAATCATATCCTTGCCCTTGACGCGTTCATACAGGGAAAGATCCAGGTGCAGGATGTAAGTTCCATGCTTGTGGCGGAGATCGCGGATCCGAAGAAAACTGATTATGTGATCGATCTCTGCGCGGCGCCGGGAGGAAAAAGTCTCCATATCGGAGATAAAATGGAAGGATTCGGAACTGTGGACGCCCGTGACGTCAGCCAGTATAAAGTGAATCTCATAGAAGAGAATATCCGCAGAATAGGTTCGATCAACGTGCAGACCAGAGTGCAGGACGCCACGGTTTTTGACGTGGATTCCGAGTGCCTTGCGGACATTGTGCTTGCGGATGTTCCCTGTTCCGGATACGGTGTGATCGGAAGGAAGCCTGAGATCAAATACCGTTCCACTCTCCAGAAACAGGAAGAACTTGTGATTCTTCAGAGGAATATTCTGGATAAGGCCGCGGAGTATGTGAAGCCCCGCGGTGTGCTGATCTTCAGTACCTGCACCATAGCAAAAGAAGAGAACGAAGAGAACATGATGTGGTTTATGAATAATTATCCATTTAAGCTGGAAAGCATCGATCCTTATATTCCGGACGAGCTTAAATCAGAAACCACGTCTTTGGGATATCTTCAGCTTCTTCCGGGAGTACACGGGACGGATGGGTTTTTTATCGCCAGATTCAGGCGGAAATAAAAAAGATGACAGGAATGGAGAAAAATGACAGATATTAAATCCATGACGCCTGCGGAATTAAAAGAGCTGATGCTGTCGGTGGGTGAAAAGCCCTTCCGGGCCAGGCAGATCTATGAATGGCTGCATCAGCATCTTGCGGTGTCTTATGACGAAATGAGCAATCTTCCCAAAAGCCTGAAGCAGAAGCTGGCGGACTGGCCGGTGACCGCTTTGGAAATAATGGACGTTCAGGTCTCGAAGATCGACAGTACGAGGAAATATCTTTTCCGTCTCAGCGATGGAAATATGATCGAAAGCGTGCTCATGAAGTACCACCATGGAAATTCTGTGTGTATTTCCTCCCAGGCGGGCTGCAGGATGGGATGCCGTTTCTGCGCATCCACCATAGGGGGACTTGCCCGGAATCTTCTTCCCTCGGAAATGCTGGATCAGATATACCGGATCCAGGCGGATACGGGGGAGAGGGTTTCCAATGTGGTGGTGATGGGATCCGGAGAACCTCTGGACAATTATGACAATCTTCTCCGTTTTATCCATATACTTACAGAAGAGGGCGGACTTCATATCAGCCAGAGGAACCTTACGGTTTCCACCTGCGGGATCGTGCCGCGGATGTATGAACTGGCGGATGAAAAACTGCAGATGACTCTGGCGGTTTCCCTTCATGCGCCGAATGATAAAAAAAGAAAACAGCTTATGCCGATAGCCAATAAATACAGCATGGAAGAACTGCTTGACGCATGCAGATATTATTTTGAAAAGACGGGCCGCAGGATCACTTTTGAGTACAGTCTGGTGGCGGGAGTGAATGACAGCAGGGAGGACGCGCTGGAGCTGGCAGGCCGCCTGAAAGGGCTGAACTGTCACGTAAATCTGATTCCTGTAAACCCTGTGAGAGAGAGAAGTTTTGTGCGTTCCGCCAGGAAAGCAGTGGAGAATTTCAAAATAAATCTTGAAAAATGCGGAATAAATGGTACTATTAGAAGAGAAATGGGCAGCGATATAGACGGTGCCTGTGGACAGCTCAGAAAGAGATACATGGAAAAAACAGAAAGCGAGAAATAAGATGAGGGTATATTCAGCTACGGATGTGGGGCAGAAGCGGAAAATGAACCAGGATTATGTGTTCGTGTCCAAAGATCCTGTGGGAAACCTTCCGAATCTGTTTGTCGTTGCTGATGGTATGGGAGGACATAATGCAGGAGATTTCGCCTCTTCCCATGCAGTTCAGATATTAGTAGACGAAATTCGTAAGGATGCAGATTTCAATCCGATCAAAGTCCTTCGTCATGCGATCGAGACGGCCAATATGGAGATACTGGAACGTGCGCAGCAGGACGAGGCGCTTAAAGGGATGGGGACTACCATGGTGGTTGCTACGATCGTAGGTCACTATGCTTATGTAGCCAATGTGGGAGACAGCCGTCTGTATCTTATTCAGGGACAGATACGCCAGGTGACCAGAGATCACTCCCTGGTGCAGGAAATGGTCCGGATGGGCGAGCTCAAGCCGGAAGAGGCCAGGAATCACCCGGACAAAAATATCATCACCAGGGCGCTGGGAGCTGAGAGAACTGTGGATATTGATTTCTTTGACCTTAAGATGGAACCGGACAGCACAATCCTTATGTGTTCCGACGGACTCAGCAACATGGTGGAGGACAGCAAGATTGAGGAGATCATACTGGATAAGACAGAAGAACTGCCCCGTAAAGGCGAGGAGCTTCTGGAGGAAGCCAACCGGAATGGCGGTAAGGACAATATTGCAGTAATTTTGGTAGAACCATTCACAAATGAGGTGGACAAATGTTGAAAACAGGAATGATTATAGCGGAACGCTACGAGATATTAGGAAAGATCGGCACAGGCGGAATGGCTGATGTATACAAGGCAAAGGATCACAAGCTTAACCGTTTTGTCGCGGTTAAGGTACTGAAACAGGAATTCAGGGAGGATACGACCTTTATAAGGAAATTCCGCAGCGAAGCCCAGGCGGCTGCCGGTCTGACGCACCCGAATATCGTAAATGTGTTTGACGTGGGCGACGACGACGGCGTTTACTATATTGTCATGGAACTGATCGAGGGTATTACCCTTAAGGAATATAT
>DWXL01000126.1 GCA_019119235.1 Candidatus Blautia excrementigallinarum
CAGGAATACTTCCGCCGTATGACGGAGGATCCGAAGCGCTGGAGCCAGCCTTTTGCGGCTCTGCTTGGCGCGTACGCGGCGCAGATCGGATTCGGCCTTCCCTCTATCGGAGGCAAGGACAGTATGTCCGGTACGTTTAACGAGATCGACGTTCCGCCTACGCTGGTATCCTTTGCGGTGGATACAGGAAAGCTTCAGGATGTGATCACTCCGGAATTCAAGAAGGCGGGAAGCAAACTTGTATGGCTGAGAGCACCCAGAGACGCATATGATCTTCCGGATTATGCGGGGATCATGGAGCAGTACGGCAAAGTTCACGAGGATATGCAGAAGGGATATGTACTTTCCGCGTACGCCCTTGACCGTCACGGTATTGCCGCCGCTGTATCCAAGATGGCCTTTGGAAACGGCTTCGGCGTGAAGATCGAGCATAATCTGGATCCGAGAGACTTCTTCGCTCCAGGTTTCGGCGACCTGATCCTGGAAGTTCCCGATGGCAAAGTCGGCGCTCTTTCCATTACCTATACATTGATCGGTGAAGTAACTGCCGACGGAAAATTCTCCTACGGAAATACGGAGATCTCCCTGGGCGAGGCCGAGAAAGCATGGAAAGGAACTCTGGAGAGAGTGTTCCGTACCGTATCCGACGAAAACTCAGACGGACCTACAGGAATCCTGGTGAAGCCCGCGGACGCAGACAGCGTGATCGAAGACGGCGTATACCGTACGTCCAGGATCTATGTATGCAACCATAAAGTGGCGAAACCGAGAGTATTCATCCCGGTATTCCCCGGAACCAACTGCGAATATGACAGCACCCGTGCGTTCCGCCGTGCGGGAGCGGAAGTGGACGTGAAGGTATTCCGCAATCTTACGGCGGAAGATATCCGTGATTCTGTGGAGGTATTTGAAAAGGCGATCTCCCAGGCGCAGATCATCATGTTCCCCGGTGGATTCTCCGCAGGCGACGAGCCGGACGGCTCCGCGAAATTCTTTGCCACAGCGTTCCAGAACGCGAAGATCAAAGAAGCAGTCATGAAGCTCCTGAACGAGAGAGACGGTCTTGCCCTTGGAATCTGCAACGGTTTCCAGGCGCTGATCAAGCTGGGACTTGTTCCCTACGGCGAGATCTGCGGTCAGAAAGAGGATTCCCCCACACTGACTTATAACACCATCGGCCGCCATATCTCGAAGATGGTTTACACGAAAGTAGTCAGCAACAAGTCCCCGTGGCTTCAGAAAGCAGAGCTGGGCGGCGTGTACTGTAATCCGGCGTCTCACGGCGAGGGACGTTTTGTTGCGGACGACGAGTGGATCGCGAAGCTGTTTGCCAACGGACAGGTTGCGACACAGTACGTGACCGCGGACGGAGAACTGGACGCAGGCGAAGAGTGGAACGTGAACGGTTCTTATATGAACATCGAAGGTATCACCAGTCCGGACGGACGTGTTCTGGGCAAGATGGCTCACAGCGAGCGCCGTGACAACGGAGTGGCGGTGAACATCTACGGAGATCAGGACATCCGGATCTTTGAATCAGGTGTGGAATATTTTAAATAAACCGGAGGTAAATTTAAAATGATAATTACATTAAAGGACGGATCCCGGAAGGAATACTCCGAAGCAAAATCCGTCATTGACATAGCTTCAGATATCAGTGAAGGCCTGGCGCGGGTTGCCTGCGCAGGCGAGGTGGACGGAGAGGTTGTGGATCTCCGTACCATGCTGGACAGGGACTGTGAGCTGAATATCCTTACTTTTGACAGTGAAGGCGGCAGAGGCGCCTTCCGTCATACCACATCCCACATTATGGCGCAGGCCATCAAACGTCTGTATCCGGATGTGAAGCTTGCTATCGGCCCTTCTATCGACGACGGTTTCTATTATGATGTTGACAGCGAAGAACCCATCACCGCTGAGGATCTTACAAAGATCGAGGCGGAAATGAAAAAGATCGTAAAAGAAAATCTTGCCATTACAAGATTTACAAAACCGAGAGCTGAGGCGATTGAATACTTTAAAGAGAAAAACGAGCCTTACAAAGTAGAGCTTATCGAGGATCTTCCCGAAGACGCCGAGATCAGTTTTTATCAGCAGGGAGAGTTTGTGGACCTTTGCGCAGGACCGCATCTGATGTCCACGAAACCGGTAAAGGCATTTAAGCTTACAAGCCTTGCGGGAGCTTACTGGCGGGGCAGCGAGAAGAACAAGATGCTTACCAGGATTTACGGTACTTCCTTCACGAAGAAAGCGGATCTGGAGGAATATATCACACGTCTGGAGGAAGCGAAGAAGCGCGATCACAGAAAGCTGGGAAAAGAACTGGGTCTGTTCATGATGCGTGAGGAGGGACCGGGATTCCCGTTCTTCCTTCCAAAAGGAATGGTTCTGAAGAACACGCTTCTGGATTACTGGAGAGAAATCCATGAGAAAGCCGGCTATGTGGAGATCTCCACGCCGATCATGCTGAGCCGCCATCTGTGGGAGACTTCCGGACACTGGGATCACTACAAAGAAAACATGTACACCACGGTTATCGACGATACGGATTTTGCCATCAAACCGATGAACTGCCCCGGCGGTATCCTGGTATATAAATCAGAACCCCGTTCCTACAAGGATCTTCCCCTGCGCATGGGCGAGCTGGGTCTTGTTCACCGCCACGAGAAATCCGGACAGCTTCACGGACTTATGCGCGTGCGCTGCTTCACACAGGACGACGCCCATATCTTCATGATGCCGGAGCAGATCCGCGATGAGATCAAGGGCGTGGCAAAGCTGATCGACAGCGTTTACCAGCTCTTTGGTTTTAAATACCATGTAGAGCTTTCCACCCGTCCGGAGGATTCCATGGGAAGCGACGAGGACTGGGAGATGGCTACCGAAGGCTTAAGAGGCGCGCTGGATGATCTGGGCCTTGACTATGTAGTCAATGAAGGCGACGGCGCGTTCTACGGACCGAAGATCGACTTCCATCTGGAGGATTCCATCGGAAGAACCTGGCAGTGCGGAACGATCCAGCTTGATTTCCAGCTTCCGCTGCGGTTCGAGTGCGAATATACAGGCGCAGACGGTGAGAAACATCGTCCCATCATGATCCACAGAGTGGCTTTCGGCTCTATCGAGAGATTCATCGGTATCCTGATCGAGCATTTTGCCGGCGCGTTCCCCACCTGGCTTGCTCCTGTACAGGTGAAAGTTCTTCCGATCTCGGAGAAACATATGGACTATGCGGAGAAAGTCCTGGGAGCCCTGAAAGACGCAGGCATCCGTGCGGAAGTGGATTCCCGCGCGGAAAAGATCGGCTATAAGATCCGTGAAGCCCGCCTGCAGAAGATCCCCTATATGCTTGTTGTAGGCGCAAAAGAAGAGGAAGAGGGTAAAGTCGCCGTGCGCAGCCGCTTCCTGGGCGACGAGGGAGCGAAATCCCTGGATGAGTTTATCGCCTCCATAAAAGAAGAGATCAGTAACAGAGAAAACAGAAAAGTAGAAGTGACGGAATAAGATATGACAAAACCGATCATGA
>DWXL01000127.1 GCA_019119235.1 Candidatus Blautia excrementigallinarum
CAGGAATACTTCCGCCGTATGACGGAGGATCCGAAGCGCTGGAGCCAGCCTTTTGCGGCTCTGCTTGGCGCGTACGCGGCGCAGATCGGATTCGGCCTTCCCTCTATCGGAGGCAAGGACAGTATGTCCGGAACCTTTAACGATATTGACGTTCCGCCTACACTTGTATCCTTTGCCGTAGACACGGGGAAACTTCAGGATGTGATCACTCCGGAGTTCAAAAAAGCCGGAAGCAAACTGGTATGGCTCAAGGCTCCCAGAGACGCATATGATCTTCCGGATTATGCGGGGATCATGGAGCAGTATGGCAAAGTTCATGAGGACATGCAGAAGGGCTATGTACTTTCCGCGTACGCCCTTGACCGTCACGGTATTGCCGCCGCTGTATCCAAGATGGCCTTTGGAAACGGCTTCGGCGTGAAGATCGAGCATAATCTGGATCCGAGAGACTTCTTCGCTCCAGGCTTCGGCGACCTTATTCTGGAAGTTCCCGATGGCAAAGTCGGCGCTCTTTCCATTACCTATACATTGATCGGTGAAGTAACCGCCGACGGAAAATTCTCCTACGGAAGCACGGAGATCTCCCTGGGCGAGGCCGAGAAAGCATGGAAAGGAACTCTGGAGAGAGTGTTCCGTACCGTATCTGACGAAAACTCAGACGGACCTACAGGAATCCTGGTGAAACCCGCGGACGCGGACAGCGTGATCGAAGACGGCGTATACCGCACGTCCAGGATCTATGTATGCAACCATAAAGTGGCGAAGCCGAGAGTATTTATTCCGGTATTCCCCGGAACTAACTGTGAGTATGACAGTACCCGCGCTTTTGAACGGGCGGGAGCGGAAGTGGACGTGAAGGTATTCCGTAATCTTACGGCGGAAGACATCCGTGATTCTGTGGAGGTGTTTGAAAAAGCGATCTCCCAGGCGCAGATCATTATGTTCCCCGGCGGATTTTCCGCGGGCGACGAGCCGGACGGCTCCGCGAAATTCTTTGCCACAGCATTCCAGAACGCGAAGATCAAAGAAGCGGTTATGAAGCTCCTGAATGAGAGAGATGGTCTTGCCCTTGGAATCTGCAACGGTTTCCAGGCGCTGATCAAGCTGGGACTTGTTCCCTACGGCGAGATCTGCGGTCAGAAAGAAGATTCTCCCACACTGACTTATAACACCATCGGCCGTCATATCTCGAAGATGGTTTATACGAAAGTGGTCAGCAATAAGTCCCCGTGGCTGCAGAAAGCAGAGCTGGGCGGCGTATACTGTAATCCGGCGTCTCACGGAGAGGGCCGTTTTGTCGCGGATGACGAGTGGATCGCGAAGCTGTTTGCCAATGGACAGGTGGCGACACAGTATGTAACTGCAGACGGAGAATTGGATGCCAGCGAAGAGTGGAATGTCAACGGCTCTTATATGAACATTGAAGGTATTACCAGTCCGGATGGACGTGTGCTGGGTAAAATGGCGCACAGTGAGCGCCGCGACAACGGAGTTGCGGTAAACATTTACGGAGAACAGGATATCCGTATCTTTGAGTCCGGCGTCGAGTACTTTAAATAAAATAATCTGACGGAGGAATCAGCAAGAAAATCCGGTCAGAATATCATCCGGGGCAGCCGTCCCGGATGATATAAAATTGAAGGAGGTAATCGAAATGATTATTACATTAAAAGACGGATCGAAGAAGGAATATTCTGAAGCGAAATCCGTCATTGATATTGCAGCCGATATCAGCGAAGGCCTGGCGCGGGTTGCCTGCGCGGGAGAAGTGGACGGAGAGGTTGTGGATCTCCGTACCATGCTGGACAGGGACTGTGAACTGAATATCCTTACTTTTGACAGTGAGGGAGGCAGAGGCGCCTTCCGTCATACCACATCTCATATCATGGCTCAGGCGATCAAACGTCTTTATCCGGATGTGAAGCTCGCCATCGGACCGTCTATCGACGACGGTTTCTATTACGATATTGACAGCGAAGAATCCATCACCGCTGAGGATCTTACAAAGATCGAGGCGGAAATGAAAAAGATCGTCAAAGAAAATCTTGCCATCACAAGATTTACAAAGCCGAGAACTGAGGCGATTGAATACTTCAAAGAGAAAAACGAACCCTACAAAGTAGAGCTTATCGAAGACCTCCCCGAAGACGCTGAGATCAGTTTCTACCAGCAGGGAGAGTTTGTGGACCTCTGCGCCGGACCGCATCTGATGTCCACGAAACCGGTAAAGGCATTTAAGCTTACAAGTCTTGCCGGCGCTTACTGGAGAGGCAGCGAGAAGAACAAAATGCTTACCAGGATTTACGGTACTTCTTTCACGAAAAAAGCCGATCTGGATGAGTATATCACCCGTCTGGAGGAGGCGAAGAAGCGCGATCACAGAAAGCTGGGCAAAGAACTGGGTCTGTTCATGATGCGTGAGGAGGGACCGGGATTCCCGTTCTTCCTTCCAAAAGGAATGGTTTTGAAGAACACGCTTCTGGATTACTGGAGAGAAATCCATGAGAAAGCCGGCTATGTGGAGATTTCTACGCCGATCATGCTGAGCCGCCATCTGTGGGAGACTTCCGGACACTGGGATCACTATAAAGAAAACATGTACACCACTGTTATCGACGATACAGATTTTGCCATCAAGCCGATGAACTGCCCCGGCGGCATCCTGGTGTACAAGTCAGAACCCCGTTCCTACAAGGATCTTCCTCTCAGGATGGGAGAGCTGGGGCTTGTTCACCGCCATGAGAAATCCGGACAGCTTCACGGACTTATGCGTGTGCGCTGCTTTACACAGGACGACGCCCATATCTTCATGATGCCGGAACAGATCCGCGATGAGATCAAGGGTGTGGCTAAGCTGATCGACAGCGTTTACCAGCTCTTTGGTTTCAAATACCATGTAGAGCTTTCCACCCGTCCGGAGGATTCCATGGGAAGCGATGAGGACTGGGAGATGGCTACAGAAGGTTTAAGAGGCGCGCTGGATGATCTGGGCCTTGACTATGTAGTCAATGAAGGCGACGGCGCGTTCTACGGACCGAAGATTGACTTCCATCTGGAGGATTCCATCGGAAGAACCTGGCAGTGCGGAACTATTCAGCTTGATTTCCAGCTTCCGCTGCGGTTCGAGTGCGAATACACAGGCGCCGACGGTGAGAAACACCGTCCCATCATGATCCACAGAGTAGCTTTCGGTTCTATTGAAAGATTCATTGGTATCCTGATCGAGCATTTTGCCGGCGCGTTCCCCACCTGGCTTGCTCCTGTACAGGTGAAAGTTCTTCCGATCTCTGAGAAACATATGGACTATGCGGAGAAAGTCCTGGGAGCCCTGAAAGACGCAGGCATCCGTGCGGAAGTGGATTCCCGCGCGGAAAAGATCGGCTATAAGATCCGTGAAGCTCGCCTGCAGAAGATCCCCTATATGCTTGTTGTAGGCGCAAAAGAAGAGGAAGAAGGCAAAGTCGCTGTGCGCAGCCGCTTCCTGGGCGACGAGGGAGCGAAATCCCTGGATGAGTTTATCGCTTCCATAAAAGAAGAGATCAGTAACAGAGAAAACAGAAAAGTAGAAGTGACGGAATAAGATATGACAAAACCGATCATGATAAAAACGCTTTGCCTGGGCGACGGACAGCCCAAAATCTGCGTGCCTCTTACCGGCGGTACGGCTGAGGAGTTGTTTCAGGAAGCAGAAAAAATAAAAGAAGCCGGAGCAGATCTGGCTGAATGGAGAGCGGATTTTTATGAAAATCTGTCCGATACAGACAGGCTTGTAAACACAATGGGGGGCATTGCCGGGATCCTTTCAGGTATCCCTCTTCTGTTTACTGTCCGTACAGAGAAAGAAGGCGGGAAAGCCGGGATTTCTTCAGAGGAGTACGAAGGTATTAATCTGGCTGCGGCCGGGAGCGGATTTGCGGATATTGTGGATGTGGAAATCTTTTCCTGCGAGCAGCCGGAGAAACTTATCCGCCGGCTTCAGGAAGCCGGCGTGAAGGTTATCGGTTCCAGCCATGATTTTCAGAAGACCGACGGCAGGGAGGTTCTGCTGGAGCGTTTTAAGGAGATGGACGGAACCGGAGCGGACATTCTGAAAATGGCGGTCATGCCCGATGAGTTTGACGATGTGGCGGCCATTATGCAGGTAACAAGCGAAATGGTACATAAATACACGGACAAGCCGGTGATCTCCATGGCCATGGGCGGCCTGGGATCTATCAGCCGTATCGCGGGAGAGAATTTCGGTTCCGCGGTGACTTTCGCCACAGTAGGAGCGGCTTCCGCACCTGGTCAGTTCCCGATACAGGAACTGCGGACGATGATGGAGGTCCTCCATCAGAAAAATATAATGTCGTAATTTCACGAGAAATTCTGGGACATAACCACGTTATTTTGACAAAATACGCACCCCCTATCACCTATAATGAATTCACTTACCAAAGTGAAGGAGTGACAGGTCATAGGGGGCTTTTTATGTCTGGAGAGATCTACATAGACGTTGTCTTCGGGGCAAATCTTCTGATGGATTATATTCTCCTGAGGGTACTGGGAATGGCACTGGGACTGAGGAGAAGACCGGGAAGATGTCTTGCGGCAGCTCTTGTGGGAGCTCTTTTTTCCTGCCTTGTTCTCTGGTTTCCGAAAGAAGCTTTTCCGGCTGCCGTTATCCTGCACGGACTCTGTGCCGCCGGAATGATCCGGATCGGATTCGGCGTAAAGAAAGGCGCCCTTCTTCTGAATACTGTGTTTATGCTGTATGCCGCGGCGTTTCTCTGGGGCGGATTTCGTGAAGCTCTCGAGGACGGAGAGGGCTCTGTGAGGACTTTTCTCCTCTGCGCCCTCTGCGTATACGCGGGGACGGGGGCTGCCGTCTGTGTGGGAGACGCTTTCCGGATCCGAAGAAAAAATATATATCCGGTTACTTTGTCCTGGCATGGAAAAAAACAGGACGTATACGGATTCTACGATACCGGGAATCTGCTTACCGATCCTGTGAACGGCTCGCCGGTTTCTGTGGCAGAGGCAGACGCGCTGAAAAAAATACTGTCGGAAGAACTGACAGTCAGACTGAAACACCTGAAAGAGAACCCAGGGGAGCTGGAATGTACAGAGATTGTCGGCCTCAGACCACGATATCTGTCCTGCAGTACAGTGGGACAGAAACAGTGCCTGATGCTGACAGTCACGCTGGATGAGCTTTGTATCCGCGCCCCGGGAGAAGAGGTCCGAATTAAAAAGCCAGTAATCGCCCTGGCCTTTGAACCCTCCGCTTTGGGAAAGGAATACAAAGTACTGTTGAATTCCAGATTATTGCATTAGGAGGGGGCACTATATGAGCAGATCAGCAGCAGAAGTCAGTTATCATCCGTTTCAGATGTTTCAGAGATTTATTCTCTCAAGACCGAGGGAACTGTATTATATTGGTGGGAATGATGTTCTTCCGGCGCCGCTGGAGCCGAAGAGAGAGGCGTATGTCATCAGTAAGCTGGGAACGGATCAGGAACAGGAGGCGAGAGCGCTTCTTATTGAGCATAACCTCAGACTGGTAGTGTATATCGCCAGGAAGTTTGATAATACAGGCGTGGGAGTGGAAGACCTGATCTCTATCGGGACGATCGGCCTGATCAAGGCGATCAATACCTTTAACCCGGTGAAGAATATCAAACTTGCGACATATGCGTCCCGCTGTATCGAAAATGAAATACTGATGTATCTCAGGCGGAACAGCAAGACGAAGATGGAAGTTTCCATTGACGAACCTCTGAACGTGGACTGGGACGGGAATGAACTTCTGCTGTCGGATATTCTGGGAACGGATGAGGACGTGATCTCGCGGCGGCTGGAGGACGAGGTGGAGATCACGCTTCTCGGCAAAGCGATCAGTAAACTGTCGCCCAGAGAGCAGACGATCATACGGCTGCGGTTCGGGCTCTCCGGCGGGGAGGGAAAAGAGAAGACACAGAAAGAAGTGGCGGATCTTCTGGGTATTTCCCAGTCCTATATCTCGAGACTAGAAAAAAGGATCATGAGCCGTCTGAAAAAGGAAATTGTAAAATACGAATAAATATAAAAAGGTGCGGCTGCGGGAAAGAATCTCCCGCAGCCGCACCTTTTTGCGGTCGGGGGTTTACATATTGTGAAAATTCTGTTAAAATTTATAAATATTTTATTTTTATACAATGAGGAGGAAAAAAATGTCAGGCGATACAATTAAAATCTTATGCGCCATGATCGGCTACATGCTGATCGTTATCTGCATTGGCCTTTATTTCGCCAAACGTGCCCAGGCAAACTCTGAGAACTATTTCCTCGGCGGGCGTTCTCTGGGACCGTGGGTTGCGGCCATGAGCGCAGAGGCGTCGGATATGAGCGGATGGCTTCTGATGGGCCTGCCGGGAGTGGCGTACTGGTGCGGAATTGCCGATGCTGCATGGACGGCTATCGGACTTGCGGTAGGTACATATGTAAACTGGCTGATCGTAGCGAAGAGACTGCGCCGTTATTCCGCAGTTTCGGGAGACGCGATCACGGTTCCGGATTTTCTCAGCAACCGTTTCCATGAGAAGAATAAGGTGATCCTGGGGATTTCCGCTCTGTTTATTCTGGTATTCTTTACCGTTTACGCGTCAAGCTGTTTCGTTACATGCGGAAAGCTGTTTTCCACACTGTTTGGAGCATCCTATCATTCCATGATGATCGCAGGCGCGATTTTTGTGGTTGTTTACACTTTTATCGGCGGTTTCCTTGCTGAGAGCGCTTCTGACTTCATGCAGGCGGTAGTCATGGTGATCGCGCTTCTGACAATCCTGATCCTGGGAACCAGCGCGGCGGGCGGACTTGGAGCCGTATTTGACAATGTGCGGGATATCCCGGGCTTTCTGACCTTTATTGGAATCGCAACACCCCAGACTGACGCTTCCGGCGTACAGCAGGTGGTAAACGGCGCCGCTCAGTTTGGAGAAGCTGGAAAATACGGATTACTTACGATCATATCCACTCTGTCCTGGGGACTTGGATACTTCGGCGTGCCCCAGGTGCTGCTCCGTTTCATGGCGATCCGTAAGGAAGAGGAACTGACGAAATCCAGAAGGATCGCAACCGTATGGTGCGTGATCTCTCTGTTCGCGGCAGTGACCATTGGCGTGATCGGACGCGCCCTGTTACCCACAGAGCCGGCTCTGGCAACAGCCAGCGACGCGGAGAATGTATTTATCATCCTTTCCCAGAACCTGCTTCCGGCAGTGCTTGCAGGTGTGATCATGGCTGGTATCCTGGCGGCCACAATCAGTTCGTCAGATTCCTATCTGCTGATCGCGGCGTCTGCATTTTCCAAGAATATTTATGAGGGTATTCTGAAAAAAGGCAAAGCAGATGATAAAAAAGTCATGAACGTGTCCAGGATCGTGCTGCTTCTGATCGCTCTCATCGGTCTTGTGATCGCGTGGGATGAGGACAGCGTTATTTTTACGCTTGTATCTTTCGCATGGGCCGGATTCGGCGCCACTTTCGGACCGGTTATGCTGTTCTCTCTGTTCTGGAAGAGGATCAACCGTCAGGGCGCTATCGCAGGTATGCTTGCGGGAGGAATTTCCGTGTTCGTATGGAAGAATCTTCTCAGCCCTATGGGCGGCGTATGGGGAATTTACGAACTGTTCCCCGCATTTGTGATCTCCTGTATCTTTATCGTTGTGGTTTCCCTGTGTACGAAGGAGCCGGATAAAGAGATTGTAAAAGAATTCGAGATGGCGGCAGGAAAAACAAAATAAAAAAATCGGGTCTCCGGACCGGTACATTTGTGCCGCTCCGGAGATTTTTCTGTTTCGCTCATAAAAATATATAATGGTATCATATATTAGCATGAAAAAACACCGGCAGGTGTAAGCATTGACACAGCGCATGATGGAAAGGATAATGGCGGTTCTTCTGATCGGTTGTTTCCTGCTTCTGTCCTGGCATGCCGCCCGCGCGTCGGCAGAAACAGGAGAGAAAAAGCAGGATAACAGAACGGTTGTCGTGGACCCCGGGCACGGAGGAAAAGATCCCGGAATGACCGGGGCCGGCGGGCTGGAAGAAAAAGGGATCAATCTTGAGATCTCTTTAAAATTGCGGGATATTCTTGAAAAACGGGGATTCAATGTCGTTCTCACAAGAGATACGGACCGGGGATTGTATGACGAAGACGCCTCCGGAAAAAAGCTGCAGGATCTTCAGCGGAGGACGGAACTGATCAGGAAAGCAGAACCGCTTCTTACGGTCAGTATACACCAGAACAGTTACAGTGACCCTGATGTAAAAGGACCCCAGGTGTTTTATTTTCAGGGGTCGAACGAGGGAAAAAGCCTGGCGGAAGCGCTTCAGAAAAGTCTGAATGAAAAGCTGGAGATTGCGGATCCCCGTTCTGTGAAAGGAAACAGCAGTTATTATCTCCTGAAAAAAAGCCCCTCTGTGACAGTGATCGCCGAGTGCGGCTTTCTGACCAATCCTTCCGAAGTTGAAAAGCTTCAGGATGAAGCATACCAGTATAAGGTCGCCGAGGCTCTGACAGGGGGAATAGAAGCTTATCTTGCCCGCGGGGAATAATTTTGTTATACTTAATAGAAAATACGGTGAAAAGACAGGCAGCGTTTTAGCTGCGGGTCTGAACATATAAAGAAAAAGAGGATGCGGAAAATGACGGAAGAGATGAGAAACGGCGGATACCCGGAAGGGGCGGAAAAGCAGAGCCGGCACAGCAGCCTGGCGGCCAAACTTGTGATCTGTGTGGGAAAAGCACAGTTACAGGCGGTACCTGTGACGGATGATATCATACTGGGACAGGAACAGAAAGATGGATATCTGGGAATTCCTTCCGGTAATGTCATGCCGGATCACGGCAGGCTGGTCAGGCAGGAGAACGGATTTGCCTATGAGGACCTGCAGGGGAAGGGATGTACATATCTGAATGATTTACTGGTATCTCCGGAGAATTTCCCGGGAATGAAACAGATTCCGCTGTCAGACGGGGATGTTCTGCGCTTTGAGACCAGCGGCGGAACATCCGGGCCGGAAGAACGGACTGTACTTCTGTACCGCAGGCGCTACGTGGAGAACGCACAGTGGAGAGAACTTAAGCTGGATCAGAATACAAGCAGGTATTATATCAGCCGCCATGAGGAGAAGACCGGACCGGAGGAGGCCTTCCGGGAGGAGTCTGTGATCACAGAGCTGCCCCGGCATTACGGGATCCTTTCCTGCGTCGGAGGGAAGTGGACCTTGCGGGACAATAATACCAGACACGGCGTCTATCTGAATAATCATAAGATATCAGAAGAAACACCTCTGAAAGAGATGGATGTGATCCGGATCGGAGATACGCTGTTCCTTTTCCGGGACGGAAAACTGGAATACAGCCACGAAGAGTCGGCGCAGAACCGGCTGAGTATCCACATTGAGGAGAGGAGTGTCTGGGATTTCTTCCGCAAAAAAATCCTTCTGGAAGACATCAGACTTACGATAGATCCGGGCGAGATGGTTCTGATCCTGGGTGGATCCGGAGCCGGCAAGACCACCTTTATCAACGCGGTGATGGGATATGAGAAGGCGAAGGGGACCATAAAAGAGGGGGACAGAGACATATACCGGAATTATAATCAGATGAAATATGAGATTGGATTTGTTCCCCAGCAGGATCTTCTCAGAGAGGATGATACGGTCTACGACACTCTTGACAATGCTGCGGAGATGAAACTTCCTGTTTCACTGGACAAGGATTCAAGGAAAGCGCGTATTGAGCAGGTGCTGGAATTGATGGGACTGGAGAGAGAGAAAGACAGTCTGGTGGAGAAGCTTTCAGGCGGACAGAGACGGAGACTTTCCATAGCGGTGGAATTTATCGCGGATCCCAGCCTGTTCTTTCTGGATGAGCCGGATTCCGGTCTGGACGGCATCATGGCAAGGACGCTGATGGAGAATCTCCGAAGAATCGCCGATGAAAACAAGATTGTGATCGTGATCACCCACTCTCCCGACAGGGCGGCGGACCTTTTTGACAAGGTTGTCGTACTGGCGAAGAGCCAGGAGAGCAATGTGGGCCGTCTTGCCTTTTACGGCATGATCGATGAGGCGAAGGAATTCTTCGGCACAGACTCGCTGGAGGGGATCGTAAAGAGGATTAACCGCGAAGACGAAGGCGGAGACGGGCTGGCAGACGAATTTATAAAAAAATATAAAGAACTGGAAGAGAAATAATGGGAGAAACTATGAACGAAAGAGTCGGACGCTGGGGACAGGTGAGGATTTATACGGGGAAGTTTTACCGTATCTTTCTGCATGAAAAGGGATGGAAGTTTATCGCTTTTGCGGTGATAATCGCAGTTCTTCTTTCCGTGGTCATGGGAGACAAAATGTTTGTGGAGAAGGAATTCACAAGAACAGGCATGTTCGCCATTGTGACCGCCATGATCTGGGTGGGGGTATTTAACTCCATTCAGAACATATGCCGGGAAAGAGAGATCATCAAAAGGGAGCACAGGACGGGCCTGCATATCTCTGCCTATGTGGCGGCGCATATGATCTTTCAGGCGGCGCTCTGCGCGGTTCAGGCCGTACTGATGCTGGTGATCTTCGGATTCTTTATGGAACTGCCCTCAGAGGGCGTTGTGACCGGAAGCTACTACATCGACGCGTTCATCTGCTTTTTCCTGGTGCTTTACGCGGCGGATATGATGGGTCTGGCAGTGTCGTCAGTGGTAAAATCCACGACGACAGCCATGACAGTGATGCCTTTCCTTCTGATCATCCAGCTTATTTTCTCCGGATCCATATTTCCGCTGACAGGACCCGCACAGAAAGTTTCCGCGCTCACCATCAGCAAATGGGGACAGCGTGTGCTGTGTATCGAGGCGAATCTGAACGAGATACCGTCAGTTGCGCTGGAACAGGAACTGGAAGAACTGAAGCAGTTTGAGGGAATGGATCTTCTGGTGGATCTTCTGCCGGACGATCTGATCAGAGACATGTCTTCCGATATGACTTACCGTAAGATATATAACTATGAACCGGATCTTGTCACCCGCCGGTGGCTTTATCTGATCGGTTTTGCGGTGGCTTTCGGAGCTTTCAGTATACTGAGCCTGGAATTTGTGGACAAAGACAGGAGATAAGATGCCCGGGATCATATATGTACTTTTGATTTTTTTACTTGGAAGAGAACTTGTACCGAAGGCGGGGCGTACCCGCCTCTGGCTTTTTCTGCCGGCTTCTTTCGGACTGGGCGCGCTGGCTATGGGATGGACGTCCTACGCCGCGGCCTTTGCGGCCGGCGTCTGTCTGAAGTGGGAAAATCCGCTTTTTTACGGGAATCTCGTAGCCATGGCAGGTGCGGGAGCGGTCCTTGTGTTCCGCTATGTGTGCCGAAGCAAAAAGAAAGCGGTACTTCCGGCCTTCACGGCTCAGGAAGCGGTGTTTTTTCTTTTTCTTCTGGCTTTTCTCACCTGGATCATGTTCTATGTGTTTTACATTAAGGACGGGATCCTGTACTCCGGTTTTACGGTATATGGAGACTATGCCCCCCACACGGCGATGATGCGTTCCTTTTCCCTGGGGGATAATTTCCCTACCCAGTATCCCCATTTCGGCGGTGAAGACGTAAAATATCATTTTATGTTTCAGTTTCTGGTAGGGAATCTGGAATATCTGGGGATAAGGATCGATATCGCATATAATATGCTCAGTGTTTTCGCCCTGCTTGGTTTTCTGATGATGCTGTACAGCATTGCGCGGCGGATCACCGGAAGCGGGGCTGCCGGCGTGGTTACTGTGGCGCTGTTCTTTTTTCGCAGTTCCTTTACTTTTTTCAGATATCTGTGGGAGCATCTGCGCTCCGGCGATCTTCTGAAAACACTTGCCGAAAACACATCGTTTATCGGCTATACCCCGAATGAGGACTGGGGTCTGTGGAATTTTAACGTTTATCTAAACCAGAGGCATCTGGCGTTCGGCCTTCTGATCGCAGCGCTGGTGCTGTGGTACTATCTGGATCTGGTGGAAGCGGGATGCAGTCACAGCGAAAAAGGTCTGGCCTGGATGAAAAACCGATTGTTTTCTGCGGAAGCATGGAAGATAAGGAATCCGGAGGGCGCCCTTGCCGCAGGTCTGGCACTGGGGCTTACCGCGTTCTGGAACGGAGCGGCAGTGATCGGAGGGCTTCTGATCCTTCTGGGATTTGCCGTCTTCTCTGACGGTAAGCTGGATTATCTGGTAACCGCTGTCACGGCTGTTCTTTTTTCTGTGCTTCAGTCAAAAGTGTTTATCCGAGGATCAGCCGTTGAGGCAGATTTTTACTGGGGATTTATTTCTGAGGACAAAAGTCTGGCCGGAGTACTGTGGTTCCTCATTCAGATGAGCGGGATATTCTTTGCAGGCGCGGTTCTGCTGCTGCCGCTTTTGAAAAAGAGACTTCACCGTGTCCTGACGGTAAGCTGCCTGTTTCCGGTGGTTTTTGCCTTCTGTTTCTCACTGACTCCGGATATCACGGTAAATCATAAGTATATCATGATCTCCTATGCTTTCCTTGCGGTACTGTGGGCGGGGCTTCTGGCAGGACTGTGGAAAGGAAAAGACGGGAGCAGACGTTTTGCCGCCGTGATCAGGCGCGCTGCAGCTGTGCTGCTGGCAGTTTGTCTCACGGCCACCGGTATTTATGATTTTGTGGTCATCCTCAGGAATAACGGGCCGGGACACAGAGTAACAGTAAACATGGAAAGTACGCTTACAGACTGGCTGGCAGAACATCTGGACAGCGAAGATCTGCTCCTTACGCCGGAGTACAGCATGAGCGAGACGACGATGTCCGGCGTGATGATGTACCTGGGATGGCCTTATTACGCATGGTCCGCAGGATATGATACTTATGGAAGAGCGCAGAAAGCGGTGGAAATCTATACATCGGAAGATCCGGCGGCTGTGGACAAACTTGTGAAGGAAGAGAAGATCACGTATATTCTTTTTGAAGAAGGAATGGAGTTTGAAGGCGCGGTATGCCGGGAGGATACGATCCGGGAACTCTACACCATGGTTTATCAGTCTGATGATGGGAGAATACGAATTTATGAAACATGAAAATACCAGAAAGATCATAATAAAACTTATACCGGCGGCAATACTGGTCGTGCTCTCCGCGTTTCTTCTGCGAAGAGACGTATGGACATTCTGGACATGGTGGCTCCTTGCCGCTGTGATGGGTGTGACGGCGATGCCGCTTACCGGGAGGCTCTTCCGGAATTTCGATGATAAAGGATGGATGTTTTCAAAAGTACTGGCGGTGGCCGTCACCGGTTTTATCACCTGGTTTCTGACCGCGGTGAAGATCGTGCGGTTTAATTCTGCAACCTGCATCAGCATAACGGTACTCTGCGGGGCAGGATGTCTGTTCCTTTTCTACAGGCAGCACCGGAAGGGCGTGGAATGTCTTCCTGTGGATCACCTGGATCTGGTTTACCGGGAAGAAATCCTGTTTTTTGCTTTTTTCCTGCTCTGGACTTATCTGGCAGGATTCCACCCCGCCGCTTACGGAACAGAAAAATTCATGGATTATGGATTTATGGAAGCCATGATGAGAAGCGAGGAACTTCCGGCGGTGGATCTCTGGTACTCTCAGGGAACTATAAATTACTACTACGGCGGACAGTATTTTGCCGTATTTCTCACGAAACTTTCCGGCTGCAGAGTGGCGCTTACCTATAACCTGATGCGTACATTTGTAGCTGCGCTGGCTTTCAGCCTCCCGTTTTCTCTTATATACCAGATGGTGAAAGACAGGCTGGGATTATTCCGGATCGAATGGAAGCGCAGCCTGCCGGCTGTGACCGGCGCTGTAGCGGGTATTTCTGTATCCATTGCCGGAAATATGCATTATGTGGTATACGGACAGATTCTGCCTCTGATACAGAAACTCACCGGTGAGGAGACTACAGGATACTGGTTCCCGGATGCCACCAGATATATCGGATACAATCCGGACGTGGACGACAAAACCATCCATGAATTTCCCTGCTATTCTTTTGTGCTGGGAGATCTTCACGCACATGTGGTCAATGTAATGCTTGTGCTGCTCTTTCTGGGAATACTCTATGCCTGGATCCGTACGGTACACAGCCAGGATTTTGCCCTGAAGAAGAACAGCCGCCGGGAATTCTGGACACAGATGCTCCTTATGCCCCATATTCTGCTGGTGAGCGTTCTGCTGGGTATGTTCCAGTGGACGAATTACTGGGATTTTGTGATCTATTTTGTTGTGGCGGGAGGAGTGATCCTGTTTACCAATATCGTGATCTTTGAGGGAAAAATAAAGGATATACTGGCTGTTACCGCGGCGCAGGCGGCGGAAATGCTGGCTGTTTCCACTCTGGTGATCCTTCCTTTCACCCTTCAGTTTGAGACCATGGTCCAGGGTGTGGCGCTGGCGAAGAACCATTCCCTCCCTCACCAGCTGCTGATCCTCTGGGGCCTCCCGGGTGCGCTTACGCTTCTGTTTACGGGAATCCTTCTGTGGGAAAAACTGCGGGGAGCAAAGAAAAAAACGCCTTATCACTTTTTGGCGTCCCTGAAACTGCCGGATATGTTTGCGCTGATCATGGGCCTCTGCGCCATAGGGCTTGTGCTGATCCCGGAACTGGTATACGTGCGTGATATCTACGAAAACGGAAACGCAAGAGCTAATACCATGTTTAAGCTGACATATCAGGCGTATATCATGTTCGGTATGACGATGGCCTATGTGATCTTCCGTTTCCTGGCTGTTTTCCGCAGGAAATGGCTGAAAGTCGCAGGAGGGGCGGGTCTTTTCCTTCTTGTATGGACCTGGGGATATTTCGGCAACAGTGTGAATTCCTGGTTTGGGAATGTATTCGATCCGTCCCGTTACCAGGGACTGAACGCCACTCTCTTTCTGGAAACTGATTTTCCGGAGGACGCGGCGGGAATCCGCTGGCTGAAAAAGAATGTGGAAGGATCGCCCGTAGTGCTGGAGGCAAACGGCGACAGCTATACCGAATATGAAAGAGTGTCTGCCATGACGGGACTTCCGACGGTCCTGGGGTGGTATGTACATGAATGGCTATGGAGAAACGATGTGGCCGATCTGAATGCGAAAGCTGCAGATGTGGAAACGATCTATACCTCGGGGGATGAAGAACAGGTGCGGGAACTGCTGGAGGAATATGATGTATCCTATATATTTGTGGGTTCCTGCGAGAAAAGCAAATACGGTGAAAATCTGAACAATGAAATGCTGAAATCTCTGGGAGGCGTGGTGTTCGAGGATGAATGGTCAGACACCTATATTGTAAAAGTATGGTAAGAGCCGGGAAGCAAATGCCGGTTGTAAAGCATCTCCAAATAAACTATAATAAAAAACAGCTGAATG
>DWXL01000128.1 GCA_019119235.1 Candidatus Blautia excrementigallinarum
GTCCGTGTTCCGGGCAAGGAAGTATGTCTGGCGCATATCCTGACGCCTTCCGATACCAGGATCTATCACAATCTGGCTCTGCATATAGGCGTTCATGAAGGCGAAGACCATACGGGAGAATCCATCGGCATGATGCGTTTCACCCCCTGGGAAGCAGTGGTTGTGGCTGCGGATACGGCGGTGAAAAGCGCCCATGTAGAGATAGGGTTTATGGACCGTTTCTGCGGATCCCTTATTATTACCGGAGGACTTGCGGAGGTGGAGACAGCAGTGGAAGAGGTACTGCGCTTCTTTCAGGAAGTGCTGGGCTTCCAGACCTGCGAGATCCACAAAAGCTGAGAAGCACAGGTGACGGAATGAAGAAGATATTTTTGATGGGAAGAAGCGAGGCGGGGAAAACCTCCCTGACTCAGGCCCTGAAAGGTGAAGAACTCCACTATGTAAAAACTCAATATACTACCACAGAGGACGATACCATTGATTCTCCTGGAGAGTACGCGGAATCCAAGCGGTTCAGCGTGGGTCTGGCCTGCTTTTCTTTTGAGGCTGATGTGGTCGCCATCGTACAGGCTGCCGACGAGCCTTTTAATCTTTTCGGGGACAGCAGCAGGTGTTTTATCCAGCGGCCCCTGATCGGGATTATAACCAAGACAGATTCCCCCTACGCCAATATCCCCATGGTAAGGCAGTGGCTGATCAACGCGGGATGCGAGAGGATCTTTCTGGTGAACAATGTTACCAGAGAGGGGATCGACGAGCTTCTGGATTATCTGAATGACGATCTGCCGAAGCTTACGCTGGAACAGGCGAAGTTCAAGCAGGAACTGGGACTGAATGAATGGGACCCGCTGCCGGAGGGAGTGGAGTATCCGGAAGAGCTCAGATAAATAACGTAAAAAGGAACGCTGGCCGGCGTTCCTTTTTTTAATTCCTTTTCATATATTTCTGGTCAAATTCCTCCGCACTCAGCGGTCTGCTGTACAGATATCCCTGTCCGGTATCGCATCCGATGCTGCGGATAAGCTGTTCGTCTTCCGGTGTTTCCACACCTTCGGCCAGCGTGGAGATACCCAGACGGCCGGCGATATGGACGATTTCTTCCATGATAAGCCGGACGCGGTCCTGGTCGGCGGCGTTTATCAGAAAATCTCTGTCCAGTTTTACTTCGTCAATCTTCAGATTTCCCAGAATGTTCAGTGAAGAATAACCGCTCCCGAAATCATCCAGAGACACGCGGAATCCCAATTTCTGAAGCTGCCCTATTTTTGCGTTCAGTTCATCTATATTTTCAAGCGCCAGCCCTTCCAGAATCTCAAGTGTGATAAACCGGGCGGGGATCCGGTGTTTCTGCAGTATTGCGGTCAGTCTTTGCACATAGTCCCCTTCAAAAAACAGGAGTTTTGACTGATTCACAGAAATCGGCACAGGTTCTGCGCCTCTGTCGAGCCAGCCGCGGATCTGCCGGCAGGCCAGTTCTACCATATACAGGTCCAGATTTACGCAGAAACCATTGGTCTCAAACAGAGGAATGAACTGGTCGGGGAAAATCATCTTTCCGGAATCTGTCCGCCAGCGGACAAGAGCCTCCGCGCCGTTTATATTACCGCTTCGAAGATCCTTTTTCGGCTGAAGGAACATTTTGAATTCGCCGTTTTCCAGTGCGCTGTGCATATGGCTTTCGACATAGTTTTCCAGTTCTTCCTGTTTATGCAGTTCTGTATCAAAGAACCAGATGGTGCTGCTGTGCCCGCCTTTTGCTTTGTCCAGGGCAAAATGGATGTGCGTCAGCATGTTTTCTGCTTCCTGCTGCGGTTTGTCAGAACCGGAAGAAACCGTCACGCCGCAGTAGACGGCCAGCTGATAATCGATGCCCCGGAACAGGGATGTGTTTTCAATCTCATGGATCAGAGTTTCCAGGCGCTTCTGGATCACGGCGGCGTCGGTATCCCGGAAAAAGAGATAGAAGCGGTCTTCTGTGTCGCGGCAGAAAAACTCGTCTGTTCCTGTATTCCGGTCTGCGATTTCTTTAATCTGGCACAAAAGCTGATCGGATTTTTCCCGGCCGAATATCTCTGTAAGAAACGGAAACTGGCGGATCGTAAATGCGGATACACTTCCGCCGCTGCTTTGCAGGGCCTCTGTCAGACGCTGCCGGAAGCGTGACATGTTTTCAGCGCCGGTAAGTGTGTCGTGACAGGCTAGATAAAGAAGTTCTCTGTTATAATTGCGCAGGAGACGGTAACCGTAGATCATCAGAAACAGGATCAGCAGTATTATCACGGCAAACATCAGCTGCGCGATATGAGTGGAACTGTCTGCGGCGGCATTCAGCCCTTCCCCGGTATTGACACAGAAGAGATACCAGTTGTTCAGGCCCATGGGTTCCAGCAGGAAAGGATATTCCTGTCCTTCATATGTAAAGGCGGAAAAAACTCTTTTTTGGTTTTCCAGGGCATCGCTGACTTCTGATCTTGTACCCTCCGAAAGATACGGTCCCTCAAAAATAGAAGGGATATTATCCTGTACAACAGATTTCGAGGAGCGGATAAGAAAATCTCCGGC